>CAZVPH010000299.1:0-2412 GCA_964628125.1 uncultured Thiosulfatimonas sp.
TCTTTGTGCTCATTTTAAGCTGGGGCTCTAAGGGTTTAGCGTGGTTTTTATGAATCGAACTCAACCCTTGATGGTGGAACTGACTGGTAGAAACTCGCATATCGATTATCCTCTCAGCGTGCTTAATATTGTTTGAAACATGGATTGTGAGGTCGCTATAATTTGTGCGGCCGCCTCATACGCTTGTTGATAACGCATTAAATTCGTCGCCTCTTCGTCCAAGCTCACGCCTGAAATAGACTCTCGTTGATTAACCAACTGTGTGTTGACATTGAGCTGTGCCGTATATTGAATGGCGCTGCCTCGTGCATACATACCCGCACTGGTGGCCATTTTAGAGTAGCCCCCTAATAAAGTCTCGGTCGCCCCATTCGCACTGCCGTCAGTGTAAAGCAGTTTTTTAGATTGCAAACTGGCCATATTTGCGATGTTGACGTTATCCCCCTCGCCCGCTGGGTTTATTAAATCCGGGGATGGTCCGCGCGCCGCTATTTTATTGGGGTCGTTAATGGCTTGAGCAAAATCATTTAACATATCCTGGTGCGGCTTCACTAAAAAAGAGTCTTTGTCATTCGGGGGGGTCGTAGTCGTAAAATCAAACAAAAAACCTTCGACATGAGTTGACGTGCCGCGAACGACAGAAACGGGGTTCTGGGCCGAATCTAATAGCGGCATCCCGCTTGAGTGATCAAAAAAATTAAATGAATCACTGCCATTGTCATAGCGTATCTCATATTCACGTGACTGAAACTGGCCAATTTTTTCAAAGGCATCGTCTAAATCCGTCGCCGCAAAGCTCACCACAATATTGGAGCCGTCTTCGGTGCCCGTATTGGTGGTGTTATTAATGACTTTAGGCGTGACGGGTTCAAACAAGTTACCGCCCGGATTTCCGGCCGTATCAAACCCCTGAGAGTGTTGCCAGTTCATCGACGTCGCCAAACCATTGAGCATCAGGCCCAAATCGTTCTGGGCTTTATCGAGCATATTGTTTCTAAAATCAAGCACGCCGCCTAACTCGCCACCGCTAATTCGATCGCTGACCACTTGACGCGAACCGCCCACTGTCATGTAGAGTTCGACCCGTTTCTCATCTTGAAAAGGACTTAACTTAGCTTCAAGTGGAACGATTTTATTGTCAGCCAGCAGCGGTAACTTGCCATTACTGGTAAAAATATCCACACGTCCATTCTCTTGAGTGAACGATTTTATGTCGATGTATTGACTCAACTCTTTTACGGCTTGATCGCGCTGGTCCAATAAGTCATTCGGCGGTTGACGCGAGCTGTTTAAAGCACGTTCAACCTCTTGGTTAATGGTTTGCACAGTCTGCAATCGGCTGTTAATTTCAGTGGTTAACCCACTGACCTGCTTGTTGATCTGCGTCTGAGTGTCACTTAGCACACTGGTTAAATTATTAATGTGGCTTTCAAGGTTACCCATTTCGTCCAAGACTAACTGGCGGCTGGTGTTAGAGGTTGGGTTATTCGCGACTGATTGCAAAGAGTCAAAAAAGCGTTGCATGAACTGTTGCACGCCGGAGTCATTGCCGGCAATAACACCTTCAACTTGCTTAGAAAGTGACACTTGAGATTCGTAACGGCTGACCATCGAGCCACTGTTAAGCAGTTGCGATTGCAGGTATTCGGCGTTGATGCGCTCAATACTGCTGACCTTAGAACCACCGCCCCCAAACGCCATGCCGGTCGTATTGGTCGAATTGCTTGAAATTTCGGCGCGCTGACGACTGTAGCCCTCGGTCGCCTCGTTGGCAGCGTTATGACTGGTGACTTCTATCGCTCTTTTAAACGTACTGGCCGCGCCCGCACCAATGGTTAACATATCCGCCATACTTAAATTCCTTTTCTCTGGTCTGCGTCACACACGTCTAATTACTTTACGCTATTATTAGTTATATTTCTTAATGCGAGTGCGTGTTCTGTTGAACCGGCTTGGCCTGCCAAGGTCTCGTCGTTTAGTGCGACGGTTGACGCAGTTTCTATTGCGGCTTGGCTTGCACTCTCAGCGCTCACCGCAGGCCGAATGGTTTTTGCCAGCTGCTCAACTATACTATCGGCAAATCCCAGCGTTCCTTTAGAAGATAAGTTTAATGAGAGCTGTTTATCGGACCAATCTTTATAAAAATCACCTTGGCCACCGTCTAACCAACCGTCGTCAAAACTGACGTTACGGGCCTCTTTAAGCATTTGTTGGACAAAAATAGCTTCAAACTGCTCCGCAACCGGACGCAAGACCGACTCTTGATCCTCGCGTGCTTTTTTCTTTAGATCACTCAACGCATTTAAATCCGCATAGTTGTGATAAGACTGCACCGACGAGCTCTGATTAGGTTGTGCGTTGTTAGAGCTTGACGTTGGATTAGAGCCCGCGGCTGAACTGGCGCCGGTTCTC
>CAZVPH010000300.1:0-1932 GCA_964628125.1 uncultured Thiosulfatimonas sp.
TTGGACGCGCTCCCTCTTTTAAAGCACGCGTAAAAAAGGCATTAAAATGTGGATAGTTCTCAATGTTCTCATCGGCCGCCTCACTGACATTTATGCCATAAATCTTAGACAGAGATTTAATGATGCTGTTCTTAATCCAGCGTGTTTCAACCTGCATAAACCAGTGCATCATTTCAGACAGCAGGTGTTTAGGGATCAGGTATTGTGGCGTGACTTTAAAAAAGTCGATCAGTTTTGTCATTGCATTGGTTTCCTTTTAAACAAAGAGGTGCTGGTTGTTAAGATGAATTCTAAAGTAAATGCATCAAAGTGGCCATCTAAATAGCTTAGGATTTGCTCAACAACCCGAGCTTGGACATGGTTTATGTGGATTAAGTAGTGCGCTAGGCGAATAGACTCAGCTCTTAAATATCGCACAAAATTGTGGGAAATTGTTGTTTTTCTCCACAATACAATCGCTTAAATGGATGATGTACTAGCCGATTTCATGTATAATCCGCGCACATAATCGAACTCTGTAAGGAAACAAGCATGTCTGATATTAAAAAAGTCGTTTTAGCTTATTCAGGTGGTCTGGATACCTCCATTATTGCTAAGTGGTTGCAAGATGAATACAACTGCGAGGTGGTAACGTTTACCGCTGACATTGGCCAAGGTGAAGAGATCGAACCCGCTCGTGCTAAAGCGAAAGCGATGGGTATTAAAGAGATTTATATTGAAGACTTGCGTGAAGAGTTCGCCAAAGATTTTGTTTTCCCGATGATGCGTGCCAACGCCATCTACGACGGTGAGTACCGTTTAGGAACTTCGATTGCCCGTCCGTTAATTTCAAAACGTTTAGTTGAAATTGCTCAAGAAGTTGGTGCCGATGCGATTTCGCACGGTGCGACGGGTAAGGGCAACGACCAGGTACGCTTTGAATTGAACGCTTATGCGTTAATGCCAGACGTTAAAATTATAGCGCCTTGGCGTGAGTGGGACCTAATGTCGCGCGAAAAGTTAATGGCGTATGCAAAAGAGCACGATATTGCAGTAGAGAACAATAAAGGTCAAAAATCACCTTACTCTATGGATGCAAACTTACTGCACATTTCATACGAAGGCGGAATTATTGAAGACCCTGCCAACGAGCCAGAAGAAGATATGTGGTTGTGGACGGTGTCTCCTGAAAATGCACCTGACAAAGCGACTTATCTTGACATTAGTTTTGAAAAAGGTGATATCTGTGCCATTAACGGCGAAGCGATGTCGCCTGCGACCGTCCTAGAGACTTTAAATAAAGTCGGTGGTGCAAACGGGATTGGTCGTGATGACATTGTTGAAAACCGTTTTGTTGGCATGAAGGCGCGTGGCTGCTATGAAACCCCGGCTGGCACGATTATGCTTAAAGCGCATCGCGCGATGGAATCTTTAACCCTAGACCGTAATGCCGCGCATCTTAAAGATGAGTTGATGCCTAAGTACGCCGAGATGATTTATAACGGCTTCTGGTTTGCGCCTGAGCGCGAAATGCTGCAAGCGATGATTGATAAGTCGCAAGAATATGTTACTGGAAATGTGCGTGTTAAATTGTATAAAGGCAATGTCGTCGTTGTGGGCCGTACTTCTGAATACAGTTTATTTGATGAAGCGATTGCGACATTTGAAGAGGACGGTGGCGCGTATAATCATAAAGATGCAGAAGGGTTTATTAAGTTAAATGCACTGCGCTTGAAAACAGCGGCCAAACGACGTAAATAATCGTTTAAAAGAGCATAGAAAACAGCGTTGATCTCAACGCTGTTTTTTTATGTGAACTCTGATTTTTCAGAGGCAGCCTGGCTAGACGTAAAGAGCGATGTATTGACAAGCTTGCAGCGCATTAAACTTAAATTGAGTAACGATATGAAAGATAAAACGGCCTCTATTAAAGTCCCGGCGCCAAGTCTGAAA
>CAZVPH010000300.1:1942-2372 GCA_964628125.1 uncultured Thiosulfatimonas sp.
AAAGAGGTTTGGTCCAATCCGGTTTTACTGCTTGGATTTGGCTTTGGCTCAGGATTATTTCCAAAAGGTCCGGGCACCGCAGGTACTTTGCTCGGGCTGATTTTGTTTGTGCCTTTAATCCTCTGGAGTGAACCACTGGCCTGGGCTGTTTTGTTTATAGGCGCTCTGTTTGGAAGTGCTATTTGTGGCAAATCATCAGAGTATTTAGGGGTTCATGATCACGGCGGCATTGTCTGGGACGAATTTATCGGAATCTGGCTGGTCTTGTTGCTGTTGCCAGAACAAACCTCTCTTTATTGGGCATTAGCATTCGTCGCATTTCGGCTGTTTGATATTTGGAAACCTTGGCCAATACTTTGGGTAGACCATAAAGTAGAGGGTGGTTTTGGAATCATGCTGGATGATGTGTTGGCGGCTCTTTATGCTATTG
>CAZVPH010000301.1:0-2362 GCA_964628125.1 uncultured Thiosulfatimonas sp.
ACATCCCCTGATTCACTGGCCAGATCAACCGGGATTCCGCCATAAGTGCCGCCGAGTTTGACTGTCAGACCCAAAATCGGGGCTTCACGCAGATCCAGGATTTCGCCGCCAATAAAGAGATCGCCTCCCGCGTTTAAAGCACGAGAAACCGCCGTCGCTCCTACCAGTAAGGCTTGACGCATCATCTCTTCAGACAGTGCGGCTTGCTCGGCAAAATTAAAACTGCCGGCGGCAACGCGATCCGACACCAAGTTAGGCAGCGGTGACACATCGTTTAAAACGCCTACATCGACCACTTCAAAATGCGCCTTTTCTTGTTGGGCAATCACCGTGATCGCCGCCCCACCTGTCGAGAAGTTTTTGACCATCTCCTGCGTGACCACCGCAGGAAATGCGGACACCCCGGAGGCGGCGATGCCGTGATCGGCCGCGAACACTGAAATCCAGGGCTGATTTATGTGTGGGCAAACCTTGCCCTGACAACCTGCTAATTGAATCACAATTCGCTCCAACTGCCCCAAGGATCCAGGTGGTTTGGTTAAACTGTTTTGGCGCGCTTGCGCTTGTTGCATGACATCAAGGTGGAGGGGCTTCATAGAATGGTTCGCTTGTTTATTCTGGAAAGGTAAATATTAAGTGAGATTAAGGTTCTGCGATTGGTGTCGGTAAGGACGGAATAGTGTGTAGCTCGTTTGTGTGTTTGTCAGATATTGGACTTGGATTAAGATCAAAATTATATTTTGGTTCAAAGTTGAGTTTGACCAGGCCTGGTCAAACTCTGTTTAAACCAAAGTGGCTGCCCGGCGATAATAAAAGCCATCTTATCTGACAGGGTGCCAAGCTCTTGGTGCAGTCGCCCGAGTTCATCGACATACTGTCGCGTGAACTCGCCCAGTGGCACGATGCCCATACCGACCTCATTGCTGACTAAAATTACCTCAGCCGTCAGAGTTGGCAAGGTTGTTAACAACGCGTGTTTTTCATCCTCAAAGCAGTCGGCTTCTAGCACGTTCAATGTCCACAAGGTGAGGCAATCAACCAAAATGCAATGATTGGGTTTGTCTAAGCTGCGTAAAGTTTTGCTTAATTGCAGGGGGCTTTCTAAAGTTTGCCAATGGTCAGGTCGATCAGATTGATGCTGTGCAATGCGTTGCGCCATCTCCTTATCCACTGTTTTTTCGCCCTGTTCATTTCGGCGTTCACGCTGCGCGGTGGCAATGTAAAACACCGTTTGACCCTGCGCTTCTTGTTCGGTAGCCAAGTTTTCTGCAAATCGGCTTTTACCGGAACGCGCGCCGCCTAAAATAAAATTCAGCATTTAAACCCTTCTTGAATTCGCGTCTTGGACTCGCATCTTCAAATCGTCACTTAACCGGTTGCGGTTTTAAAAATAAAGAAATAGACCATATAACCGCCGTACATCACCACCATCACAATGGACATTAAGGTAATCGGCCGCATGCCCTTCTGTTCAACCACGATGCCCTGTTGTGCCAATTTTCTCTGACGCAACTTGTGTTTGATTAACCAGTAAAAAAAATAGACAACCGCCAGCAGGGTTAGGTATTTAACCATTAAGAACCCCCCTTAAAAAGCACATTTAAGAAGCACATTTACGCCCCCGCAAGCAGTTGACGAACTCGCATCAAATCTTCCGACGTATCCACCCCCACGCCGGCATCGCACAAAGCGTCTAACACTAGAATTTTTTCGCCGTGCCATAAAACACGCAACTGCTCCAGTTTTTCAACCTGTTCTAAGTCACACGCGGGCCAAGCCACATACTGTTTTACAAAACCTGCGCGGTAGGCGTATAGCCCAATATGGCGCTTGTAAGCCCAGTTTTCAGGCAGTGTTTGACTGTTTTTAAGAAAGCTATCTCGTGACCAAGGCAAGGGCGCACGGCTGAAATTGATGGCGCAGTCGTTGACATCTCGACTGACCTTGACGGCGTGCGGGTCAAACACGGTCGCCACCTCTTCAATTGGTTCACACAGCGTGGCCATCTGAATATGTGGATTTGCTTGCAAGCCTTCGGCCACTTGATGAATCAACGCTTGTGGCAACATCGGCTCGTCGCCTTGAACGTTGACGATAATTTCACTGTCTTGTAATTCCATCAACGCAATCACCTCAGCAATTCGTTCGGTTCCAGACTGATGATGCGCCGCCGTTAAACAGACCTCAGCCCCAAATTGCTCGCAAGCATTTTTAACCTCCATCGATTCGGTGGCGATGATAATTCGAGTTGCTCCAGATTTTTTGGCCTGTAACCAGGTCCACTGAATCATCGGCTTGCCATGAATATCTTTTAAAGGCTTACCCGGCAAACGAGTGGATTCAAAACGCGCAGGAATAATGA
>CAZVPH010000302.1:0-2353 GCA_964628125.1 uncultured Thiosulfatimonas sp.
CCATGAATAACGGACTTCGTTTCGCTATTCGTGAAGGTGGGCGTACGGTTGGTGCCGGTGTTGTAGCAAAAATACTAGAGTAAGTTGGTCTAGTTTTTTTACAGAGAAGAGGGCTTTAAGCCCTCTTTTTTGTATCTATAATAAGGGGTTGTTTTACTTGGGTTATATTGTTATAATCCGCTCCCTTAGTTTGCATGCAATGGTTTGCATGTTTTTCTATTATGTAAATAAATGAGACAGAGATTATGGCTACCCAGAATATTCGTATTCGCTTAAAAGCATTTGACCATCGTTTAATCGATCAGTCTGCTCGTGAAATTACCGAAACAGCGAAGAGAACAGGCGCGCAAGTTCGTGGTCCTATTCCTATGCCGACACGTAAAGAACGTTTCACGATACTCGTCTCACCTCACGTCAATAAAGATGCTCGTGATCAGTATGAAATTCGTACTCACAAACGTCTGCTAGACATCGTTGATCCAACAGAAAAAACTGTTGATGCATTAATGAAGCTAGATTTGGCCGCTGGTGTAGATGTTCAATTAGAGTTACGTTAAGCGTGATTCAGTCTGTCATCAGTCGTTATGGCAGGCAGTAAATAATAAATAAGGAAATGATATGAGCATAGGTATCATTGGTAAGAAAATCGGCATGACTCGAGTGTTTGATTCGAATGGTGTATCTACCCCGGTAACGGTTGTAGAGGTTGAAGGCAACCGCATCACTCAGATCAAGACGCTAGAGACTGACGGTTATTCTGCTATACAAGTTACAACTGGTTCTGTGCACGCTGGACGTGTCAACAAGCCAATGGCTGGGCAGTTTGCGAAAGCAGGTGTTGAAGCTGGAAAAGGATTGTGGGAGTTTCGTGTTGATTCAGCAGAAGAAGCAGAGGGCTTAGAGGTTGGTTCAGTGCTAACCGTAGAGCGCTTCAATGAAGTTTCTGTTGTAGATGTGACCGGAACAACTAAGGGTAAAGGGTTTCAGGGTGGTATAAAGCGCCACAACTTTGCGATGCAGGATGCTACGCACGGTAACTCTCTTGCTCACCGTTCTAACGGTTCAATCGGGCAAAACCAGACGCCAGGACGTGTTTTCAAAGGTAAGAAGATGTCCGGGCATATGGGCGATGTTCGTCAAACAACGCAGAACTTGGATTTAGTGAAGATTGATGCAGAGAATAATCTGTTATTGATTAAGGGTGCAATCCCTGGCGCTAAAAACAGTACTGTCATTGTTCGTAAAGCTGTTAAGTAAGGTGGGCATGATGGAATTAAAATTAATCGAATTAGCAACGGGCAAAGAGAATGGGACAGTTTCTGTTTCTGATGCTTTGTTTGGTACAGAATTCAATGAAGCGCTTGTTCACCAAGTAGTTACTGCGTACATGAATGGTGGCCGTCAGGGAACAAAAGCCCAGAAAAACCGTGCAGCTGTAAGTGGTGGTGGTGCTAAGCCTTGGAATCAAAAAGGAACTGGTCGTGCACGTGCAGGTACAAGCCGAAGCCCTATTTGGGTTGGTGGTGGACGTGCGTTTCCAGGTCATAATCGCGATTTCTCTCAAAAGGTTAATAAAAAGATGTATCGCGGTGCGATGAAGTCTATTGTTGCCGAGTTAAATCGTTCAGGGCGTCTAATTATTGTAGATGACTTCAGTATTACTGCGCCAAAAACAAAAGAGTTTAAAGCTAAGTTAGCACAGCTTAATTTGACAGATGCTCTAGTCGTTACTGAAGGCTTTGATGAGTATCTATACTTGTCGGTTCGTAACCTTTATAACGCTGACGTATGTGATGTTGCTTCAATTGATCCAGTAAGTTTAATTGGTTTCAAGAGTGTTGTAATGACGCAAGGTGCTGTTAAACAATTAGAGGAGCAATTGGCATGAATCAAGAAAGAATTCTAAAGGTTTTGCTTGCTCCGCATATTTCCGAGAAAGCTGCGATACTTGCAGATACTCGTGAACAATATGTGTTCAAAGTTGAGCCAACGGCAACGAAAACTGAAGTTAAACAGGCGGTTGAGGCTTTATTTGATGTAAAGGTTCAGTCTGTTAACATGATCAATATCAAAGGTAAGCGTAAAATCTTTAAAGGCCGTCAAGGTCAGCGTAATGGTATCCGTAAGGCGATCGCACGTTTGGCAGCGGGCCAAGAAATCGATTTTTCGGCTGCTGAGTAAGGAGTTACAGCATGGCAATTATTAAAAAGTCTAAACCGACTTCTGCAGGTCGTCGTTTTATGGTTCATATTATTGAACCAACATTGCATAAAGGTAAGCCTCACGCAGCGTTACTGGAGAAAAAATCTAAATCTGGTGGTCGTAATAATAACGGTTGTATTACAGTTCGTCA
>CAZVPH010000303.1:0-2346 GCA_964628125.1 uncultured Thiosulfatimonas sp.
GGTCGCCACGGCAATAGCGGAAGCGATCGCCTGCTCTTTTAACAAAAGTGACAGGGTGTCGCGTTTGACTTCTGGTCACTTTTTTGAATCTCTCAGTGCCAGATCACATCCGATCGGTAGGATCACCGCAGCGGCCACGACGTCACCGATAAGTGGTCCGCGCCCTACTTCATCCACTCCAACGGTTTGACCGGTTAAAGAGTGGTACTCTTCAAAAACTGGTTTAAGCAGGCCTTGAAATTCAGCGTTCATTTAATTTTGCCCAGTCCACAATGGCGTCGGCAGCTAATTCGGACGCATTCTGTTTAAGTGATGTGTATTGTTGCTCAAATGCGTCGATTTGTCGCTGGCGCAGTCCTGTGTCCATGATTAAACGTCCTAACTCAATCGCTATTTTTTGTGGCGTCGCCTGTTCTTGAATCAACTCCGTCACCAGGGATTTTTGCGCCAAAATATTTGGCAAGCCCACCCATTTTGTAGTGGCTAAGCGCCGCATAATCCAACCTGTAATAGGATGAAGTTTAATCGCTAATACCAAGGGTTTTTTCATTAAAGCGGATTCTAAAGTGGCCGTTCCTGACGTCACCAACGCTTGATCACACGCCTCTAATACCCGTCGAGATTGGCCGTCTACAAGGCGAATATCAACTCCAGAACCAAACTCATTGACCATTAATTGAATCCGCTCACGTGCTCTATCGTGGACACAAGGAATCATGAAGATCATCTTAGGGTAGATGGCTGATAATATCTTTGCTGCTTGAATGTAGTCGGCGGACATCCGTTCAATTTCACTCATTCTAGAACCCGGTAAAATAGCCGTCATGGAAACGTCGGCATCTAACCCTAAAAACTCTTTAGCGCCTTGGGTATCTGGATACTCTGGGAACTGATTCGCGAGAGGGTGGCCGACAAATTTTACCGGTATTTGGTATTTATGATAGTAAGCGGGTTCAAAAGGGAATAAAACCAAAACACCGTCCACCGCCGTACGAATTTTCTCCAGGCGCTTTTCACGCCATGCCCAGACGGATGGCCCCACATAATGCACAGTGGTAATCCCTTGTTTTTTGAGCACGGCTTCAATCTTGAAGTTAAAGTCAGGCGCATCAATGCCTATAAAAACATCGGGTTTAAGTCTCACTAGGTTTTTAATAAGCTGTTTACGGATTTTGAGCAGTTCGAACAGATGCTTCAACACTTCAAAAAACCCCATCACAGAGAGTTTTTCCATTGGAAACCAGCTTTCAAAACCTAAGGAGATCATTTTTGGGCCGCCAATACCGACAAACTTTGCATTGGGGTAACGAGATTGTAAACTAAGAATTAGATCAGAACCCAGCGTGTCGCCGGATGCTTCGCCTGCAACCATTGCAATCGTCAGCGTTGCTTGAGAACTGACTGAGATATTACCTAACAATACCGCGTTCCGAATTTTTAAGAAACAGACTTAAAGAGTCCAAAGTCCCTAAATCATCGTTCAACAGCTCAAGTTCTTGAAGCGCTTGCTCAAGTCGGTTGCCTGTGCGATACAAGGTACGATAGGCTTTTTTAACAAGGTTCAGCTGCTCACGAGTAAAGCCGCGGCGCTTTAAACCTTCCAGGTTAATGCCTCTTGGACGTGCTATATTTCCTGAAACAACCACAAAGTTGGGTACATCCTGGTTAATAACACTGCCCATACCGCAAAAACTATGTTCGCCAATTTGACAGAACTGATGAACCAAAGAGTAACCACCTAAAATAGACCAGTCGTGGATAATCACATGACCAGCAAGTGCCGTTGCGTTCGCTAAAATACAGTGGTTGCCAATAATGCAGTCGTGGGCGATGTGCACTCCGGCCATGACCCAGTTATCGTCTCCAATAACCGTTTTGCCAAGATCTTGTACCGTGCCACGGTTAATGGTGACGTTCTCTCTAAATGTATTGTTGTTGCCAATAATGAGTTGGGTCGACTCTCCCGCGTACTTTTTATCTTGAGGGGCCGCGCCAATCGATCCAAATTGAAAGAAATGGTTGTTTTCTCCAATAATAGTAGGGCCTTGGATAACCACATGCGGCGCAATTGTGCAGCCAGCTCCGATGGTGACATTTGCTTCAATTATGGCATAGGCTCCGATACGAACATCAGGTGCAATACGGGCCGTTGAGTCAATAATGGCGGTAGGATGAATCAAGATATTAGACCTTTCTCTCAGCACACATTAAATCGGCCGAAGCGATGACCTTGCCATCGATCTTAGTGGTGCAAGCAAACTTCCAAATACCACGTTTATTACCCAATGCGATGACCTCAAAGTCAAGCCTATCTCCCGGTACAGCGGGCTGTCTTTGAGTGCATCC
>CAZVPH010000304.1:0-2332 GCA_964628125.1 uncultured Thiosulfatimonas sp.
AGATTCTCATTTTTCATCTATCATCAGCGGAATTCCAGGTCATGATATTGAAGATGTCAAATTGAATAATATCAGGATATTTTACAGCCCGCTTGATTCAGCGGACTCAAAAATTCAAAAAGTTGAGGACATTCCTCTTTTGAAAGAGCAGGTAGAACATTTTTTTAGCCACTACAAAGACATTGAGCCAGGAAAGTGGGTTAAAGTCGAAGGCTGGGGCGACCTTGAAGATGCTCGCGCAGAAATTTTAAATGGCGCTAAAGCTTATCAAGCAAGTAATAAATAAATCTCAGCTATGAGCGTCTATTTTTAACCGCCAGCCAAGTTTCCACCACCGCTGGCTAATTGTTTAAGCCCCTTTCTGGGGCTTTTTTGTACCCACTCTTCACTCAATCGCCCGCCAATTCACAACACCCAAAAAGCACCCAGACTTTACAACTCACGAGAGTTTTCTGATATAATGCGCCCTAATTTTCACATCATTCAGAGAGACATAATGGCTTCAGACATTCGTGATAAGCAACTAAGAGCACGCGTAAAGCTGCTGGGAAATGTTCTCGGCAAAGTAATTGAGTCTCAAGAAGGCACCGCCACTTATAACGCCGTCGAAAAATTACGTAAAGGCTATATCAAGCTTCAAAAGGAAGACAATCCTGAGTTGCAAGCGGAGCTCACCGCCTTTATCGAAGCGCAGTCAGCTGAAGAGTTGTCGCCCATTATTCGCGCGTTCAACCTCTACTTTAGCTTGGTAAACCTCGCGGAAGAAGAGCACCAATACCATGAAAGACAGGGACAATTAAAACTCGACGGCCCACTTTGGACCGGCTCCATGCTGAATACCATCGGTGAGTTTAAAGAGCAAGGCATGGACGCACAGCAAGTGCAAAACCTGCTGAACAAATTGAACTATATTCCTGTCTTCACTGCCCACCCAACCGAATCAAAACGCCGTTCAGTCATGGACAACCTAAGAAGAATTTTCTTAGACATTGGCTCCTTGAATGAAGCCGACACTTACAATAATGAGTATGTAAAAGAATTCATCTATCAGCAACTCGAGTCTCAGGTGCAGGTACTTTGGCAAACCGATGAAGTGCGTCGCCAAAAACCAACTGTTGAAGATGAGATTCGCAACGGCATCTACTATTTCCGTAAATCGCTGTTTGACGCAGTGCCTGAAGTCTATCGTTATATGGAGCGTGCGCTTGCGAAACACTATCCAGACGACAAGCTTGAAATTCCTGACTTTTTAACCTTTGGCTCTTGGATTGGCGGTGACCGCGATGGCAACCCGTTTGTAACCCACGATACGACCATTCAAGCCTTGTTACTACAGTCTCGTGCGGTCATTTATGAGTATCAAAGACGCGTGTTTGACTTAAGCTCCAAGCTAACGCATTCCCGCTTTATCTGCAATGTTTCGCAAGAAGTGATCAACCGCGCCACCATTGTGGACACCGACCTCATTGACTTAGTCTTTAAAAAACGACCTGAGCGTTTTAAAGACGAACCTTACCGTCGTTTGCTCTACCTTATCCACGGCAAGTTGCAAAAAAACCTAAACTATATAGAGTCTCGAATTAACAATGAGCACAGCGTTAAAAGCCGCTTTGCTTACGAATGTGAAACTGACTTTTTAGAAGACTTAGAACTTATCTATGATTCGTTATGTGGCCACGGTGACAAAAATGTTGCCAAAGCAGGCCTGCAAGACCTCATTCGCCTTGTAAAAACCTTTGGTTTCTACCTCATGCGCTTAGACATTCGTCAAGAGTCAAATGTGCATCGAGACGCGGTGAGCGACCTACTTTCTCACGTCGGCGTTGATTACAACAGCTTGGGTGAAAAAGAGAAGTTAAACCTGCTTGCCAGTCACGTCGCTTCGGCCACTATTATCGACATCCAGCACTTAGACCTGAACGAAATGACCCGTGAAGTGCTCGCAGTGTTTGATGTGGTGCGTGAAATGCGCAAAGAGATCAGCGCCAAAGCCTTTAATAACTACGTCATTTCTATGACGCATGAAGCCAGCCATATTATGGAAGTGCTGTTCTTAGCGCACCAAGCAGGCCTGGCAGGTTTCAATGGCGGTAAACCTTACTGTGAAATTCAGATTTCACCCCTGTTTGAAACCATTGAAGACTTAGAGCAGATCGTGCCCGTGACCCAGGCTTTATTTGAGAACCCAACTTACAAAGCTCTGCTGGCGGCTTCGGGCAACCAACAAGAGATCATGTTGGGGTACTCGGACTCTGCAAAAGATGGTGGCAACTTGTCGTCGGCTTGGAGCCTGTATCAGGCACAGCAACAGATTATGGCGCTGGCCGATGCG
>CAZVPH010000305.1:0-2313 GCA_964628125.1 uncultured Thiosulfatimonas sp.
TCAGCGCCTCTTTTCTCTCCATACGCCACTCTGATTTATCCTTTAAGATTAAAAAAGCATCGGTATCATTCAAACTCATCGGGTCCATACCTATCTCATCAGAGCCCACGCGTGCCACGATGCGTACCACTTCCGGCACCTTGGCCATAATGGCTTTTTGAATCCGCAAATCCATCTCATTAGACGCTGCCAAACTGATTGACGGGCTTTTTTCAATTTGCATTACCACAAAACCTTCGTCCATTTGTGGGATAAAGGTTTTACCCACTTGAGTATAAACAAAGCCCGCAAACACCAGCGCCACAACCGCCCCACCAACGATGAGTTTGTCGTGCGCCAAACTCCAAAGTAAGGTCGGCTTATAGAGGGCGACCAGTTTACGAATCAGCCAAGGCTCTTGATGCGACGGTTTGCCTAAAATAAACGACGACAAGGTCGGAATAATGGTCAGCGATAAAAGCAACGAGCTGCCCAAAGCAAAGATGATTGTTAGCGCTACTGGCACAAATAACTTGCCTTCTAAACCCTCTAAGGTCAACAACGGTAGAAAGACCGTCATGATAATTAAAATACCCGATACCACCGGCACCGAAACCTCTTTTAAGGCTCGAAAAATAATGTGCATTTTCGGTAGCTGGCCCTGTTTTTTCTGCGCATCCTCTTCCTGGTGCGCCACAATATTTTCAACCACCACCACGGCGGCATCGACCAACATCCCCACCGCAATCGCCAAACCACCTAACGACATAATATTGGCCGACAGCCCAAACCAGCGCATCAACATAAAAGTCATCAAAGCTGCTAAAGGCAGAATCAACGCCACCGTTACCGCGGCTCGAACATTGCCCAAGAAGACCACTAAGACAATAAAGACCAGTACGACCGCTTCTAACAGAGCTTTCGAGACCCCTAAAATAGCGGTATTGACCAAATCACTGCGGCTGTAAAAGACACTGACCTCTATGCCTTTTGGAAACGCTGGCTCTAACTCTTTTAAACGGACCTCCACGCCGCGAATCACCTCGCGCGCATTAACCCCTTTTAGAGCCATGACCAAGCCTTGCACTGCCTCCGCTTCACCATTTTGCGTGACCGCACCATTGCGATAAAGCGCATCCACCTCAACTTTCGCCAGATCTTTTACCGTCAATGCAACTTGATTTTGATAGACCACAATCACATTTTCAATATCGGCAATAGAAGTTAAACTGCCTTGCGTACGCACCAATAAAACCTCTTCACCCTGGTTTAAACGCCCCGCGCCATCATTTTGATTATTCTCTTCAACGGCTTGAATCAGTTGCTCAAGCGAGATCTTAAGTCCACTCAGTTTTTGGTAATCGGGTTTAATCACAAAGGTCTTAGAGAGTCCTCCCAGCATATTGACATCCGCCACCCCTGGAACCGATCGCAGAGCCGGTCGAATCACCCAGTCCAGCAGATCACGTTTCTGCATATCGTCGAGCGTATCACCCTCGATGGTAAACATAAAAACATCACTTAAGGGCGTTGATAAAGGCGCCATTCCGCCAACGACGCCTGCGGGCAGATCAATACCTCCCAAACGTTCTGCCACTAACTGGCGCGCCCAATAAATATCCGTGCCCTCTGCGAAATCAAGCGTAATGTCTGCCAAGCCAAACTTGGCCAGTGAACGCAATACTTTCTGTTGGGGCAAGCCCAGTAACTCTTGTTCCAGTGGCGCAATAATCCGCTGCTCAACTTCACCGGGTGTCATGCCCGGAGCTTTAAAAATTAACTTCACTTGCGACGGTGAGACATCGGGAAACGCGTCGATAGGCATTTTTTGAAATACTTGCCAACCGCCCGCGACGAGCGCAAGCACCATCAACACCACCAAGGTGCGTTGAACGAGAAAAAACTGCAAAAATCTAGCTAACATAATGCGCTCCCCTACCCTTGATCTTCATTCGATTCAACCGCTTCAAATGCCGACTTAATCGCCGTTGAACCTTTAATAAACACTGGCAGTGGGTCGACAACAGCCCCGGACACTGTAAAGTAAAGACTTTGCTGCGTAATATTTTCTACCTTTATGGGCAAGGCTTGAATGCGCTTATCCACTTCAATAAACACCGCGCTTTCGCCCTCAAATTGAGTGATCGCACTGGACGATGTCTGGTAGAGCTGCTGTGTCTGCTGTTGGTCATTCGCCGACATTAGAAAATGCAGTTCAAATAATTGGCCTGGACGAATTTTATGTTGTGCGTTATCCATCTGTACGTGAACGTCCACCGACTGAGTCATGGCGTCGACTTGCGGGTCAATGTGCTCAATAACCCCCGATTGATT
>CAZVPH010000306.1:0-2307 GCA_964628125.1 uncultured Thiosulfatimonas sp.
CAAGACCGAACTCACCGACCTCTCAACTCTATTAGAGCAGCGTCTGCTGGAGTTTGGCGTCATTGCACAGGTCGAATCGGTGCAACCAGGCCCGGTGGTTACGCGATTTGAAATATTGCCTGCACCGGGCGTTAAAGTCAGCCAAATTAATAACTTATCAAAAGACTTGGCGCGGGTGCTTTCGGTGCAGTCGGTAAGAGTGGTGGATGTTATTCCCGGTAAAGCGGTAGTCGGGATTGAAATCCCGAACGAACAGCGTGAGATTGTAAGTTTCAGTGATGTGCTGGCGTCAGACGAATTTCAAAAAGCCACATCTCCTTTAAGTATTGCGTTGGGTAAAGATATTGCGGGCAAACCTGTGGTGGCCGATATTGGTAAAATGCCTCACTTACTGGTAGCCGGAACCACCGGTTCTGGTAAGTCGGTTGGGGTAAATAGCATGATTCTCAGTCTCTTATATAAGAGTACCCCAGAAGAAGTTCGCATGATCATGGTCGACCCCAAAATGCTGGAGTTGTCTGTATATGATGACATTCCGCACCTACTAACCCCCGTGGTCACCGATATGAGCGAGGCGGCCAATGCGTTGCGTTGGTGCGTCTTTGAGATGGATCGTCGCTACCAATTAATGGCCAAACTCGGTGTCCGAAATATTGCCGGTTACAATGTTAAAGTTAAAGCCGCTATTGATGACGGTAAACCATTAATTGACCCGCTTTACGTTCAAGTGGCTAACTACGGACATAATGTCGGCGAAGCGCCACCAACACTGGAAACATTGCCCTACATTGTGGTGGTGGTAGACGAATTTGCCGACATGATCATGGTGGTCGGTAAAGAGGTTGAGCAGCTGATTGCGCGTATCGCTCAAAAGGCGCGTGCTGCCGGAATCCATCTTATTTTAGCCACACAACGTCCTTCTGTGAACGTCATTACTGGCTTGATTAAGGCCAATATCCCTACCCGAATGTCTTTTATGGTCAGCACTAAAATTGACTCAAGAACCATCCTAGACCAAGGCGGCGCAGAGCAGTTACTGGGCATGGGTGATATGCTGTTTCTGCCGCCAGGATCTGGCAGTCCAAGGCGCGTTCACGGTGCTTTTATGACTGACGAAGAAGTGCATCGAGTGGCCGATTTTGTTCGCGAGCAGGGCGCACCACAATATCTGGAAAGCATTACTCAAGGGCTGACGAAACCGGAAGAGGGCGTAGGGCCAGGTGCAGACGCTGAGAGTGATGAACTTTATGATCAAGCGGTGGCGTTTGTGGTGGAGGGCCGTCGAGTCTCGATCTCTTCGGTGCAACGACATTTTAGAATCGGTTATAACCGAGCTGCACGAATTGTTGAGACTATGGAAGCGTCCGGCGTTATCTCAACCGCAGGATCTAATGGTAACCGTGAGGTTTTAGCACCGAAACCACAAGAATAACACCTGCCCAAAGGCTGATTAAACCTAATAACTTCTTAAAGTTCTCTAAAGTTAAAACATAAAATTACAAAATAAATTCACTAATTTAAATCTATTAAACAACCCGAATCAATCAAAGTGAGTGTTACAGCATTATGAAAATTAACCGTCTGCTCAAATGGACTCAGATCGCAACGCTGAGTGCACTTCTAGGGTTGTCCAGCAACGCTTTTGCCGAAAGTGCGCTGCAAACCTATGTCAACAATCTAAAAACATTCAGCGCCGATTTTGTCCAGATTCAACCTGACGAAGCGCTGTTTGAAGAGAACAGATCTACCGGTCATTTTGAGTTAAATCGTCCTGGAAAGCTGGTGTGGGAGTATTTCAAGCCGGAGCCGCAAAGGATCGTGGTTGATGGCGTTAATTTATGGGTGTTTGATAAAGATTTAGACCAAGTCACCGTAAGACCCATCGCCGATATTAAGGGGGATATCCCTTTAAGTTGGTTGTTGTTCAGCGAGCAAATCGAAAGTAAGTTCACCATTATTGATGTCGGAATGCGTGCCGGCAAACATTGGTACAATCTAACGCCAATAAAAGGCACCTATTTTCAAAGTATCGAGGTTGGAATGCGCGACGGTGAAATGGCTGAAGTCTGGATGTATCAAAGTATAGATAATATTATAAAAGTGACGTTCAAAAACATAAAATCCAACACTGTTATCCCATCAAAAGCCTTTCAGTTTGACCTACCGAAAGGCGTTGATTTGATCGGACAGCCGCAGTAATGTCCGTATATCAGCCTTTGTCAGACCGTCTGCGTCCTAAAGTGCTCGAAGGTTTTGTGGGGCAAACGCATATTTTAGGCCCTCGGCGCGCCTTGTCACGTATGTTAG
>CAZVPH010000307.1:0-2291 GCA_964628125.1 uncultured Thiosulfatimonas sp.
CGACAAAAGAAAACATTGCTGCATTTGCTGAAATTCGCGCTGAGCTTGAAAAAGCCGCTGCAGCTGAACTGGCTGTTGCACAGGGCGTCTACGAAAACCTAAATGGTCAAGTTGTGGCGATTGAATCTTCTTGCGGAGACGAAGGTAAATTATTCGGTTCTGTAGGAACTCATGACATTGCAGACGCGCTAAAAGCGACTGGTTTTGAAATTGAGCGCCGTGATGTTCGTATGCCTGAAGGTGTATTGCGTCACATTGGTACTTATGAAATTGATATTCAACTGCACTCTGATGTGGTTGCTTCAATTACAGTTGAGATCAAAGCCATCGAAGAGTAATCTTCTTTAGCGTGATTTAAAAGAGCGAGGTTCATTCTTAGAATGGCCTCGCTTTTTTGTTTTGAAACGCTGGGTTTGTGCCTGAGTTTCGTAAAAACTTAAAAGGCGGTCTGTCGTTATCTTCGCAAGCCTCCATCCAGAGCCTGGGTAATCTATCCTAGCTTACTGACCCTTTAATAGCGGCTAAAACTCAGAAACCGGTACAAGTTTTATTTAAAACATCATACGTATTTCATCAAGACAATATAAATATATAAAATTATCTCAGCCTAATTGATCGCTATTTGGCGGTATAATGACCCTTTATTTTTTGAGTTAAAAGCACCCCATCCGTTTATGAACCACAAATCCGCAAAATCCGTAAAGACAGAAGAGTTATTTAAGGTTCCGCCACACTCAATAGAGGCTGAACAATCCGTGTTAGGCGGTTTAATGCTGTCCAATGGCGTCTATGATGACGTCAGTGAGATCGTTAATGAAAATGACTTCTACACCAAGCAACATCAGGCAATTTACTCTGCACTGACGGCCTTAAGTCGCAACAACAAACCGTTTGACCTGGTAGCGTGTGTGGCTTACCTTGAATCGGTTGGGCAACTTGAACTTGCCGGAGAACGCAGCTACCTGGCAGAATTGGTCAAGAACACACCCGGATTTGCCAATATTTTGTATTACGCACAGCTGGTGCGTGATAAAGCGATTTTACGCGGGTTGATTCAAGCCAGTAATGAGGTGTCTGAAACGGCTTACTTTCCTCAAGGCCGTGATGTCCGTGAGATTTTAGACATTGCAGAAGCAAAAATTAACTCGATTGCTGAACACGGAGAAGGCAAAGAGCGTCAGTACAAGTCGATGGACATGCTTCTGGAATCCGCCATCAATAAAATAGACGAGCTGTTTAATTCTGAGGGGGCGATTACGGGCCAGGAGACGCACCTAACAGAGTTTGACGAAATTACGGCGGGACTGCAAAAAGCAGACTTAATCATTGTGGCAGGCCGACCTTCGATGGGAAAAACCACTTTTTCGATGAATTTGGCCGAGAACATCGCCACTAAAAACAATACCCCCGTGGCGGTGTTCAGTATGGAGATGCCGGGTGAATCGCTTGCGATGCGTATGATCAGCTCCATTGGACGAATCGATGCGGGGCGTATGCGAACAGGAAAGCTGGCACAAGATGATTGGCCAAAATTGAATAAAGCCATCAACCTTTTGTCTCAAGCAAAAGTGTTTATTGACGACACGCCTTCTTTAATGATCACCGAATTAAGAGCCCGCGCTCGTCGTATTGATAAAGATGTACGAGAGCTACAATTAAAAGAGGCGACCGAAGCGGGCCACGCAGACCCGAACAGTCAAGTGACGGGGTTAGGTCTGATTGTGATTGACTATATTCAGTTAATGCGTGGTTCAGCCAATGCGGAAAACCGAGTCAATGAAATCTCTGAAATCTCTCGTGGACTCAAGGCGTTAGCAAAGGAACTTAATATTCCGGTTATTGCGCTGTCACAGTTAAACCGTAGTTTAGAACAACGCCCAAACAAACGTCCGATCATGTCGGATTTACGAGAGTCTGGAGCGATTGAGCAGGACGCCGATATTATCGTGTTTATTTATCGTGATGAGGTCTACAACCCTGAGACAGAAGATAAAGGAACCGCAGAAATTATTATTGGTAAGCACCGTAATGGCTCTTTGGGCACGGTTAGGCTGACCTTTATTGGAGAGTACACGCGTTTTGAGAACCATGCTGCGTTTGCCGTGAGTGAAGGGCACTATTAAGATGGCCGTAGCAATTTATGCCTCGTTTTTACAGTTGCCAGCCCAGTTTATAAGAGAGTTTAAACGTGACGTATCGTCCAGCTAAAGCGCGTCTTAATCTAAGCGCACTGCGCCACAACTTAAGTGTCGCCAAAGCGCTAACGCCCAACAGTAAGCTGTTAGCCGTTA
>CAZVPH010000308.1:0-2285 GCA_964628125.1 uncultured Thiosulfatimonas sp.
CCTCTTGGATACAGTTTGCGCTGATGGTGTTCGGCATGGTGCTCGGTTCATTGGCGTCCCATTGGTTAAGTGACCGATACAGCTCTGTCCGAATTATTCATCTTTCATTGGCCACCGGCGGCGTGGCCGCGCTGTTAAATCTACTGCTCACACTGTCAACCCCAGCGAGCATCGCGACCGTCATTCCCATTATCAGCCTGTTCGCATTTTCGCTCTCCATGGGCCTGCCTGCGCTCTCCATTCAGTCACTGGACTGCTTGCCCAAAAAGCGGGGGATGGCCTCCGCCTTACAAAGCCTACTACAGATGGGAATGGCCGCGTTAGTCTCAATTTTTCTAGTGCCACTGATTCATGATTCATTGACCGCCATGGCGGTTGGTATGTTGACGCTATGGCTTATTGCAGCGCTTATATGGCGAAATAATCATCGTGCACTCAGTCACTCATTGCGGTAAAACGAGCGTTTAAAAGACGGTATTAAGCGGAATTTTTTCAAAAACCACCAGGCCTGGTCACATTTCGTAGCATACTTTAATTTGATAAAAATAATTGAAGTGGTGCTTATACTCTTTTCTGTGTTGTAACTTCCTGATTAGTCGGTAAAATCCTCTTAAAAATGTAAACCGAGGAATCAGCTGAGGGTATGAGACTAAAGAGTCTTTACTGTATATCTCTTTTTATTTAACCCTATTTCCCCTAAACCTAAGGAAGCCCCCATGAACACAAGCCGAATCGATAACAAAAACAGACGATTGAGAAAAAAACTTTATTTAGGCGAGTTCGCCATAAAAGGCTTTGAAATGAGCTGTAAAATCGACATCCAAGACAGCGATGAGTACGATGTTTTTATTGATGCCCTGTTGGACATCGTCGAAACCAATAACTTATTATTGGGCGGTGGCGGGGAAGAGACATTTGATGCATTTGTCTGCTCAAATCAACGCTATGGTTCCGTAAGCGAAGAAGACCGTTCCAATATTGAAGCTTGGTTGTCCGCCCATCCTAAAGTTTCCAACCTTTCAGTCGGTCCGCTCGTCGACGTTATTTACGAGTTTTAAACGTTTAATCTCTGTAACAGCGTAAAGCCATCTGACTTTACGCTGAACGGCCCCTGTCAATCTACCCTATTAAAGTAAACAAAATTACTGTTAGCCCTTGCATGCCTAACACCTGCATTACATGCACCCATCTCACTGCTTTCAGCCACGCAGTAAATAACGTCAAAAAAGTTCACTCAACGTCTTGGCTTTAAGGTCGACTTTTAAACTCTATTTATACCCTGAATATCGCTTAACCACCCTGTTCATCAACATTTGTGATGATTCCACTTATCGGTCATTTAAGGCTTTTCAGCCTTTAAAAGGCTATAATCTCTGCATTGTACTTTGCTAGGAAAAAAATATGGCCATTCAGTGGCACCCAGGACACATGTTTAAAGCACAGAAAGAGGTGCGTGAGATTTTTAGCCAGATCGATGTCTTTATCGAGGTGCTGGATGCGCGCATTCCTTTCAGCAGTCAGAACCCGATGATTGAAGAGATTCGAGGCGATAAGCCGACCATTAAAATCCTCAATAAAACCGACTTAGCCGACCCTGAAAAAAGCGAGGCTTGGCAGATTTATCTTGAGCAAGAACAAAGCATAAAAACCTTGTTGTTCAACTCTCAAGTCGGCGACAAACGTGAACAGATCATCAACATGATTAAAAAAATGGTGCCTGAAAAAGCCAACACCATTAAAACTATTCATGCCTTGATTATTGGCATTCCTAACGTTGGTAAATCAACCCTGATTAATAACATTACTGGGCGCACCATCGCTAAAACTGGCAATGAACCAGCCGTAACTAAAAATCAACAACGCATTCGATTAGAAGAAGGCATTACGTTGATTGATACGCCCGGAATGTTGTGGCCAAATATTGAAAATGAAAACAGCGGGTACCGACTTGCGGTTACCGGTGGTATTAAAGAGACCGCTTTTGAGTTGCCCGACATCGCCTCCTACGCTTGTGAATACTTGTTAGAAGCCTATCCAGAGTTACTAAAAGAACGTTTTAACCTGCAAGAACTTCCTGCCAATGACTTGGAGCTTTTAGAGGTAATTGGTCGTCAACGGGGTTGCTTACGGGCTGGGGGTTTGGTCGATTTAGATAAGGTATCGCGCATTTTGATTGTTGAGTACCGCGACAAATTATTAGGCAATATCACACTGGAAACACCAGAGATGATGGAAAAAGAGTTGATTGAAGTCGAGATTCAGCGCCAGAGAAAACTGGAAAAAGG
>CAZVPH010000309.1:0-2258 GCA_964628125.1 uncultured Thiosulfatimonas sp.
GCCATGGGAGGTTCCTTTATCTTAATAAAACAAATGGTCTATTCTAGCTGAAACTAAGGCCGACGGACACAAAAAGTGACCAGGCCTGGTCACTATTCAGTAAGTTTCAATGGTTGCGGACGCCCGAAGGCTGTTAGCGTGCCAATCATGCGTATTTATAGGCGCTTAAATAGGGGTGTAAAACTGAGTTTACGGTCGAATTTTATTTATTTTGTAACGGGTTTAAGCGATCAATTGAGAAAGGGTGGTCGACGATCATAAACATATTGCGCTTGTAGTGATAGGCTTGTCCCCGCACTTCGATGGTTTGACCTTTAAGCTTTTGAAGGGCAGTGTAATCAAAGTGAGCCCAGTAGCGTTTTGGAACGCGAATGCCGGTGGTGTCCATATTGATAATGTAGTTGCTGGCAATTTTATCAACTTTTAAGACTTTGCCCTGGATAATGCGAAAGCCTTCATCCTCGGTATTAATGTCACTGCTTTTCACGAGCGGGAAATGCGCTTCTGGGTTCTTGGCCAGAAAATCCCACAGTTGGTAACTTCCCAGACGCGCTTTTTTTTCCGCTTCTAAGTAGCAGTTGATGTGTTTCAGGTTGCCATGTTCAATGCGGTTGACGGCAAAACCACTCTCCAGCATTTTCTGTTGAACATTGGTGCCATCCTTTAAGAAAAGGTGTACCAGTTGGCGTCCAAACTTATCTATTTTGGTCGAGTCGTACTCTACACCGACCTCCAAGCCATTGTTTGCAAGTAACTTATTCAGGAACCGTTGCGCCTCTTCCGCTAAGGGCTCACCCGGGGTATTAAACTTCTGTTTGCGTTCAATTTGCGGCGCGTGTAAACCAATTAACCGAACGCGTTGATCTTGAATGATTAAGTTGCTGCCGTTGTTGGCATAGCTGGCTTTGGTCCAAAGATCAATTTTTTCGGCGGCACAATCGTCTGCCGCCAGGGCTGGATAGGAGAGAAGGCTGAAAGAGATTAGGAGTAGGCTTGCACGGATTATCTTAAATATCATTTAAACATTGCCTTAAACATAGGTCGATTCTAGTGGCTTTTATAAGGAATAAAGTCTGTTTATTAAACGACACTTTCTTGATTCGCGCAAATCATGCACGCGCCTAAAACGATTGGAGTGCGAAGATCGGCAAATCATGGACATAAAAAAAGCGCTAACGACATAAGTCGGTAGCGCTTTTGAACAGCGTTTGGAAGTGATTCCAAGCACGCTATTAACGACGAGCGTATTTCTGCTTGAACTTCTCAACACGACCTTCGGTATCGACAAGCGTTTGCTTACCAGTATAGAAAGGGTGAGATGCGCTAGAAACTTCCACACGTACTAGTGGGTAATCAGTACCGTCTAGAGTGATAGTTTCGCCTGAAGTTTTTTTAATGGTAGAACGAGTAATGAAAGTTTCACCAGTTGAAATATCCTGGAAAACTACATCTTTATACTCTGGATGAATGTCTGCTTGCATAATGACGGTCCAATTAATTAGTTAATTCTGTGAAAGAAAGGGATTATATTGATTTAAATCGCAAATGCAAGTTCTTTCAAGATTAAAGTGGTTCTAAGAGGGCGGAGGTTCTTACAGAACGCTCGCACCCAGTGTGTTGTTTAACAAGAAGTTTAAGGCCATTTTGACTGAACTAAATAAGCTTTATTAACAGCTTTAGCGCACTTAACGCTTCATAGATTCAAATAAAACCGAGTTGGTTTTTGAAACTTTCATTTGATCAATCAAGGTTTCAATGGCATCGACTTCGTTCAGTGTTTGTAAGAAACGACGCAACACCCAGATATTTTGTAACTCCTCTGGTGTGGTCAGTAGCTCTTCTTTACGTGTGCCTGACTTCGTAATATTGATAGCAGGGAAGACACGTTTTTCAGCAATGCTGCGTGACAGATGCAGCTCCATATTACCGGTTCCTTTGAACTCTTCAAAGATTACTTCGTCCATTTTAGAGCCCGTTTCCACCAGCGCCGTGGCGATAATGGTTAAGGAGCCGCCCTCTTCGATATTACGTGCAGCCCCAAAGAAGCGCTTAGGACGGTGTAAGGCGTTGGCGTCAACACCACCGGTTAATATTTTACCTGACGAAGGAACAACGGTGTTGTAAGCACGCGCCAGACGGGTAATGGAGTCAAGCAGGATGATCACGTCGGTTTTATGCTCCACCAAACGTTTCGCCTTCTCAATCACCATCTCAGCAACCTGCACGTGACGGGTCGCCGGTTCATCAAAGGTAGAAGA
>CAZVPH010000310.1:0-2250 GCA_964628125.1 uncultured Thiosulfatimonas sp.
TTCTTTAACACCGCAAAAGGTTAAGGCTCATTGCCGATTGAATGTAATGTTGACGCTATGAGCATGGGCGATGTGATTACCATTCACCCTTACGCCGGCAAAGTTACTAATGAAGCGGGCGAGACGATTTCTACCTTTGAAATTGCCCCTGAAACCATGCCTGATGAAGTGCGTGCTGGCGGTCGAGTGCCGCTAATTATTGGCCGGGGTTTAACCGACAAAGCGCGCACAGCGTTAGGCTTGCCACCGTCAGAAATTTTTATCCGTCCGTCGGATAAGTCGCAAGCCAATCACGGTTATACATTGGCTCAGAAAATGGTCGGCAAAGCCTGCGGTATCGCTGGTGTGCGTCCTGGTATGTATTGCGAGCCCCATATGACCACAGTAGGTTCTCAAGACACCACCGGTGCCATGACGCGTGACGAAATGAAAGAGTTGGCTTGTTTAGGGTTTTCAGCCGATTTAGTCATGCAATCTTTCTGCCACACTGCCGCTTACCCAAAGCCGGTAGACATTACGTTACAGCACACTCTGCCTGATTTTATGACCAGCCGTGGTGGCGTGGTCTTGCGCCCAGGTGATGGCGTCATTCACTCATGGTTAAACCGCCTGTTACTGCCGGATACCGTCGGCACAGGCGGCGACTCGCACACTCGTTTTCCCATCGGGATCTCTTTTCCAGCCGGTTCTGGGCTGGTCGCGTTTGGCGCAACCTTAGGGGTGATGCCTCTGAACATGCCAGAATCAGTGCTGGTGCGCTTTAAAGGCAAGATGCAACCTGGTGTGACTCTGCGTGATTTAGTCAACGCCATTCCTTACCAAGCGATTCAAGAAGGCTCTTTGACCGTTGAGAAGAAAGGCAAGAAAAACGTATTTAATGGTCGAGTGTTAGAAATTGAAGGCTTAGAGCATCTTGCGGTTGAGCAAGCGTTCGAGTTGTCAGACGCCTCGGCCGAACGCTCTGCGAACGGTTGCGTGGTCAAGCTCTCTAAAGAGCCTATCATCGCTTACCTAAAGTCCAATATGGCGCTCATCAACTGGATGGTTGAAAATGGTTATAAAGATGCGCGTACTTTGTTGCGTCGTCGTGACGAAATGCAGGCGTGGATCGACAATCCAGAGCTATTGACCGCCGATGCCGATGCGCAGTATGCGGCAGTGATTGAGATTGATTTAAACGAAATTAAAGAACCAATTGTTGCGTGTCCGAATGACCCAGATGACGTGAAACTGCTGTCTGACGTCGCCGGTGTTAAAATCGATGAGGTCTTTATCGGCTCCTGTATGACCAATATCGGTCACTATCGCGCAGCGGGTAAAGTGCTCGATAAAATGGGCAATGTTCCAACGCGTTTATGGATTGCGCCACCGACTAAAATGGATGAGCGTCAACTGATCGAAGAGGGTTATTACAGCATTTATGGCCGAGTGGGCGCGCGGACAGAGATGCCGGGTTGTTCCTTGTGCATGGGGAACCAAGCGCGTGTTGCCGATGGTTCAACCGTGTTTTCAACCTCTACCCGTAACTTCCCGAACCGATTGGGCAACGATGCCAATGTCTATTTAGGTTCGGCAGAGTTAGCCGCCGTCTGTGCCGCCCTAGGTCGTCTGCCAACGACCGAGGAGTACCTTGAGCAAGTGGCGATGCTAGACACCATGGGCGACGATGTTTATCGCTATTTACAGTTTGATGAGATGGCGGACTACGTTGTCGAATCGCCTAAAAAACTAGCAGATATTGGCGTGGCAGTCGGCTAATTAGCTAATTAAAGACTCCTTCTTAGATGTTTTCTTGATAGGTTAAAGTAAATTTCCCGCAGGCGAGCCCGGTCAATTGCGGGTTTTTTATGTCCATAAATCAGTAGCTTAGTAGCTTTGTTTAAGGTGACTTTTAGGATAAAGTCAACTCTGCTTAGGTTGCTTTAATTGGTCCTGTTAAGTTGACTTTGTTAAGTTTATTTCATTAAAGACCTAAGCTGCTCTGTTCAGAACTTATTCGTCCTTAAAAGGTGTGACATGTATTTATTAAAGCGTTTTGCTACTAAGCGACTGAAATCTCCTTTAACGGCTTTGGTCGCTTTAGTAGGGTTAACAACCATAACCAATCTATCCGGCTGTTCGGGAGCAATATTTACTCCTGTGACCACTCAGAGTCAAGTCGAAATGCTGCCTGCTTCACAGGTGAGTTTGATGATTGAAAGAGCGAAATCGAAGGAGCGTGCTAGGGTGCAAGCCGAGTATGCTAAGCAA
>CAZVPH010000311.1:0-2230 GCA_964628125.1 uncultured Thiosulfatimonas sp.
TCACCGCTAAGTTTGGATAGGCTTCAAGTACTTGATCTCTAAAACAGTGCCCATCACCGAGTAATAAAATTGTCTCTTTTTGAATGGATTGAAATGAAACAGTTGAATCTGCGCCTGCAAAGGGATGTTCTTTGGGGACGATCGCTTTGAAAGGTTCTGAATATATAGGCAACACTTCAATATTCGGTTCTGCAAACGGCAGTGAAATAATCGCAATATCAATTTCACCATTTCTAAGCTTATCGGCTAAAACATGGGTGTAATTCTCTTCAATGATTAAAGGCACATTGGGCGCTAATTGATGAAAATTAGGGATGAGTTTAGGCAGTAAATAAGGGGCTATGGTGTAAATTGCGCCTATTTTTAATTCAGTCGACAAATCGTTTTGTGACTCTTTAGCCAAGTTTTTAATCTGTAAGGTGCGTTCCAATATTTGCTCTGCTAAGGCAACCACTTGTTGCCCAATAGGCGTGATTAAGATATCCAATTTGCGTCTTTCAAATAAAATTATGCCCAACTCTTCTTCGAGTTTTTTTATCGCTATGCTTAAAGTGGGTTGACTCACAAAACAGCGTTCAGCTGCTTTTCTAAAATGTTTTTCTTTGGCAACAGCAACAATATATTTCAATTCATTTAGAGTCATAACAAGAGTCATCTTTTAGTAGGGTTTTATAGAGTGTTGGATCTTGAAACAGGGTGAGAAGTTGGGAAAACTTTTCCTTACTTAAATGTATTCTTTTAGTATATAGAACCTCTTCTTATTACTCTTGGTGAAGCCATACTCTGTAGATAAGCCCACTTTGCACTGGTTTATCATAGGGTTATCTTGTGATAAAGATGTGGGCATGGTATCTGATAAGCACTGTTTATAAGTGTGCGTTAATTGTGGATAGAAATTGAAAAATCAATAAAAGCTCCATTTATCCACAAAACAACACAACTTATCCCAAGGGCTTAGTAGTGAGATTATGATGCTAATGAGTGGATAATTAAGGCAAAATAGAGATCCTATTCAAGCCATTAACAATGGCTTATTCAGTGAGATATAGTACCCTAAATGACTCTAAATTCAAAAAACCGAAAGATCAAAATAGAATCCATAACAAACCGATTAAACACAAATAGATGAAGCTTATCCTTATGAAAACCTCACAATTATTCGCCTTAATTCAATCAAGACGAACCTGTTATCAATTTATATCTAAGCAGACAGATCCCTTAACGGCTGCAGAAGTAAACCTGTGTTTGGACGCCGCAGTTTGGGCACCCAATCATCGATTGACTCAGCCTTGGCGGTTTTGGGTGGTCGGTCAGAAAATACAGCAAGCCTTAGCGGTAGTTTACGCCGACAATAGAGCCTTAAGAATTGCGCAACCCGGCACAGAGAGTTATCAGAGCGTTTACGAGAAAGCCATTGAAAAGTTTATGTCGATTCCTCAAGTTATTTTAGTTGGTCAGCAGCTTGCGGAGAGTGATATTACTCAAAAAGAAGATTACGCAGCGTGCGCCTGTGCGATTCAGAATTTTCAGTTGATGGCGTGGCAACAGTCGATCGGTGTTCAATGGAGCACAGGGCCGATTACAGAAGACATCCGAACCTACCAGGCGTTAGGGGTTGATAAAGGCGTGATCGACTTAGTAGGCGCCCTTTACTTAGGTAAGGTAGACTCGAATTGTCGAGAAAAAGGTGTGCAGCAGACGGTTAAAAGAAAACCGATCGAAGAAGTGACTACTTTTCTAGAATAAGTTCAACTGACCAGGCCTGGTCAGTTGTTGAAACACTCTAAATAGGCACAGTTAAACACTATAAATTTATGAGTTCATTGTCTTCAATGAATGACGTTTCTTGTTTTAGGTTACGAATATTACGTTTAAACAATAGCTTGTTTTGTACTGGCGCAGGAAGATCGGTAAAAATAATCAGATTACGTTCAATCATGATATCAATCAAATCCTCAATGACCCGCACCATGTCTAAATCCAAACGATTCAAAACCGATTCAACCAGAGCATCGCTGTCCTCGGCATTTTTAATAAATTCGGTTAACCGTGGGTCATGCAAACTCATCTCTTCACGATTCTCACCTGGCGAAAACTTAATGTTCTCGATATCGCCTGAGGCATTGCGTTCGATATAAATCATCTTATTTCCTTTTATGGAACTCTTCTAAACCACTTGAATTCGCATCTTAAGTGCAAACATCATTAAGCCGCTAATAAATCAACAGCT
>CAZVPH010000312.1:0-2227 GCA_964628125.1 uncultured Thiosulfatimonas sp.
TGGCTTTGTCATCGGTGGCGCTTACGGCAAAGGTCGCGTTTTTGAAAGAGATCGTCCTACTGGCATGACTGAGATGACGCAAGCTTCCATCGGTTTTCAGTTGGGTGGCCAAGCGTACAGTCAAATTATATTCTTTCAAGATCAACGTTCTTACGATGAGTTTACCAGTGGTAACTTTGAGTTTGGGGCCAACGCTTCAGCGGTTGTGATTACTGCGGGCGTTGCCGCTGAAGCTTCGACGAAAGGAACGTCGGCCACCGCGAATGCCGGCAATAAACATGTCAAGGTTGAAGGTCAGTACTATAAAGGCATGGCGGTCTTTAACATTGCTAAAGGCGGCTTGATGTACGAGGCAGTATTGAGTGGTCAGAAGTATAATTTCCGTCCAAATTAAGTGAGCAGGTTTCTGAATCGATAAATATTCGATTTAAAGTTCGCTGTATGTTTTTTTTCGAAGGCATTCCTTAAAAGGAGTGCCTTTTTTATATCCACTTAAATCGATTGCCAAATCAAGGGTTCGCTTTTATAGTAGACCGCTTAAACACTGCATCCCCTCGCATAGTTTAAAACTATATTTCAGAACCAACCTTTAGGAGAGCCTACGATGGATTTAAGCTTTATCACAGACCTCATAAACAGCCTTTCTGGCTTGATGAAAACCTATTTAAACGAAATCGTTCTCTCCATGGTTGCGACCCTTTTAGTTATTTACGGCAACGATATTCTAGCCTTTGTTAAAAAACAGATTGGCAGTCTAAAACTTTTTTTGCGTATTACGCTTTTCATCCTCTTTTGCGCGTTTGGCCTTGCTTTTTTAACCTCGTTTTTAACCCCTTTGATCAGTCAAACCGTTGGCCAGGTGGACGCTATTTGGCTGCCGGTGGTGGTAATTGCCACCTATTATATTCTGGGTATTCTCGCACAACGCAAAGGCATGATTTAGCGCTTAAAGTAACCTTGTGCTTTACACAATAAAAAAGCCCGAATGACCAGGCCTGGTCATTCGGGCTCTTTATATTTAAACGTTTTTGGTTAAACGCTTAAGAACGGCTGGTGACTTCTAATAGGTGGTAACCAAACTGGGTTTTAACAGGGCCTTCGACCGAACCGATGTCGGCGCTGAAAACCACTTTATCAAACTCTGGCACCATCATACCCGGGCCAAACTGACCTAAATCTCCCCCACTACCACCGGATGGGCAGTTAGAGTTCGCTTTTGCAACCTCTGCAAAATCGGCTCCAGCAAGGATCTGATCTTTTAATTCGTTACACTTCTCTTCTGAATCTACCAAAATATGACGCGCTGTCGCTAAAGCCATGGGACCTTCCTTTTTTTAAGATAAACCGTTAATAAATTGAACAGTCTGCATTACACATGCACTGCTTTCTAAACCTTATGCACAAATATAAGGTTTTTTACTTCAGATTCAAGGCGACGGTGTTGTTTTCAGCCTTTAAATTAAAATTTATCTCTTTTTTAGACATCTTGAGCAAACCGCGCTTTTATAACATTTATAATAAGCGCCATGACTGATATCAAACACCCCCTAAAAATAGAGTACGCCTCCGTTCCCATGCAATCTGTTGGCCCCTTTAAACTGATTGGCGACGTGGTCGTCGACGATTTAATGGTGCCGTTGGCCACCTACGAAACCCCACTTTGGCCCTCAGTGGCGCGCGGTGCTCGCGTGGCCGCCCACTCAGGGGGCATTCGAGTCACTGTGGTAGATGAACGTATGACACGCTCAATTCTTCTGGAAGCTCCCAACGCCGGCATCGCCGTCTTACGCTTGAGAGAGATTCAAAACCGTCACGCGGACCTGCAAGCCATCGTCTCGCAATCCAGTCGTTTTGCACAGCTACTCGACACCAACTTTCAGGTGATCGGCAATCTAATTTACTTGCGTTTAGAGTTTAATACCGGTGACGCATCTGGCCATAATATGGTCACCAACGCCGCGGACAAACTGATTCCTTGGATTTTAGAGAACTACGACGATTTAAAATACGTCTCGATCTCCGCCAACTACTGTACGGATAAAAAAGTCTCGGCGGTCAACGGAATTTTAGGTCGCGGAAAATACGTGGTCTGTGAAGCCACCCTGCCTCGCAAACTCTGTCAGCGTTTTTTGAAGACCACTCCCGAAGCCTTGGTCGATCTGCACATTAAAAAAGACCTGATTGGCAGCATTGTGTCAGGCGGTCTGCGCAGTGCAAACGCCCATGT
>CAZVPH010000313.1:0-2226 GCA_964628125.1 uncultured Thiosulfatimonas sp.
TGCCGGCGTAAGGGTGAATGGTAATCACATCGCCCATGCTCATAGCGTCAACATCACATTCAATCGGCAATGAGCCTGAATCTTCTGCGGTGTTAAAGAAAATAGGTGCAATCTTGCCCCCTAAGACCACGCCACCTTGGCGCTTGTTTGGCACATAATCAATGTCTTCTCCAAAAAACCACATCACAGAGTTCATCGCAGATTTACGTGATGAGCCGGTACCGACTACATCACCGACATAAGCAACGGTATGGCCTTTGGCTTTTAATTCATCCATCACCGCGCCAACATCCTTAATGCGTGCTGCCAACATCTCTTTGGCGTGCAGCGGAATGTCCGGACGTGACCAAGCGGCGGTGGCCGGCGAAAGGTCATCGGTGTTGGTTTCCCCTTCTACTTTAAAAACGGTGACGGTCATCTGCTCGGGCATTTTTGGTTTATTGGTAAACCATTCAGCGTTCGCCCACGACTGCATGACCTGCATGGCATAGTCGTTGGTTTTCGATTTTTCGACCACGTCGTGATAAGCGTCATACACCAATAAGGTTTTGGATAACGCCTCAACCGCGGCTTTGGCAACCGTTGGCTTGTCACTTTCCAACAGACCGATTAAAGGCTGGACGTTATAACCGCCTAACATAGTGCCTAATAAAAACACCGCTTGTTCAGCTGAAATCAGCTCATTCACAATTTTGCCACTGGCAACATCTGCTAAAAAACCAGCCTTCACATAAGAGGCTTCATCCACGCCTGGCGGTACACGGTGCGTTAAAAGATCGACTAAAAACGTCTCTTCACCGGCAGGTGGGTTTTTAATCAACTCGACCAGTAAAGCGGTTTGTTCCGCGTTTAACGGCAACGGCGGAAGACCTTGCTCTAGACGTTCTGCAACATGACTGCGGTAGGCGATTAACATAGTGAAATTTCTCCTGGAAAATAAAGTTTTGAATAGCGTCATTTTATCACAGTAAAGTCTTAAGGCTTCTGGATTCTTAACCGATTTCTCGGGTGTTTTAGAGGGTTTTAGACTGTTTTAAAGGCCATAACAGGTTTAGTAGAATTCCATACCACGAATAAAAAGTCGATTATTCAACTCAGTTTTATCAAGCCAAAACCAACTAGGCCTGGTAATTTTGACTAAAAAACCGGCCTTCAACAGCCCACGCGCCTTTGATTACTACCCTTTTAATGTCGTTAATATCGCACGGCCTTGTGTGTTTATCTCTGTTGGATATTCGTTAAATTTAGCTACCTCACCTCTTAATGTAAAAATGTTACATTATTGATTGCGTAAGACGTAAAGAAGCGATAATATCTGCACCAGAAATTAAAAAAGATAATTAAAAAGGCCATTAAAAAATGAATAAAACGTTGATCGTGGGTGCGCTGGCACTCTTTTTTCCAGGCTCCGTCTTCTCAAGTGCATGGGCGTTCGATGACAAAAATAAGATTCAAAATATATTATTGAAATCTAAAAAGGTAGAAGTCGCTGAGCAGCAGCTTCATTGGGCATTGTGTGAGTTAAGCCCAAACTATTATGTCAGCTGTTATGACAGTTATGAGTTTGACGAATCTTGATTTAGTTTTAATCCTTAACATCACAAAACACCATAGGTTAATCAACCAGCTCAATCTCAAGATATTCCAATAGCCTTGTCGCTTCAAAACGACTGAATTTGGCTTTTCTAAGGCTGTTTTGAGAAATATCAATATCATAATCAGTCGCTTCCGAAAAATCAGCGCCGGATAAATTAGTGTTTATAAACAGACTGCCGACCAGTTCTGTATAGGTAAAGTTAGAGTGACTAAAATCCCCTTCTCTAAAATCAACATCATGTGCTTTGCACGCTTCAATGACCAAATGTTGCAAGGTGAGCCCGTAAAACGAACTGTCATTGAGAATGCAGTTATAAAACTGAATCGGCGCATCTAAAATAAAACCAGGCCAGGTGACTTTGTTCCAATTAATGCCCACTAACTTTGAATCGCGAAAAAATACCTCCGAAAACTTGCTGTCCTCCAGCTTAGCCATGCTTAAATTACAACGAATGAATTCACACTCCACAAACGTGCATCGCTGAAACGTCGCACCACTAAAGTTACAGTCCTCAAAAGTACAGCTGTCGAACTCTATTGCAGCGAACACTTTGTTGGCCGCCTCTAAGTTTTTAAAATTCTCAGACCAATGCTCATTTTTTGCTAACAGACCCACGCTTTCTTTCCTCT
>CAZVPH010000314.1:0-2221 GCA_964628125.1 uncultured Thiosulfatimonas sp.
GATGTTAATCACCCGCCCCCAACGGGTTCTAATCATCGGCAATAATAAAGGCTGGGTCACGTTAAAAAACCCGTTCAACGTCACGGCCACGACTATTTGCCACTGTTCGTGGGACATTCCCGCCATCACCGCATCATCGTGAATCCCCGCGTTATTCACCAAAACCTGAACCGGCCCAGTCTCGAGGATGGTTTCAACGGCGCGCTCCACCGCAACAATATCTGTAAGGTCAAAACAGATGGCATGAGCCCTTCCACCCTGCTGATGAATGTTATCAGCGAGTAATTCGGCTTTTTGCAACTGTGAATTTGCATGAATCCACACTTCATACCCGTCTGTCGCCAACTGCTGGGCAATCGCCGACCCTAAATCCCCACTGCCGCCTGTCACTAAGGCTTTTCTTTTCTGGGTCAACACTTAATCTTTCTCCCACTCTGGATGCACAATCATTACTCTTGCAGAACAGATTCGTTTCAGCCCTGCATCGCAGACCGTGACCTCATACACTTTGCTTTGCTCACTCGTGGCAATCGCCACAGCGGTGATCTCTAAAAACTCGGTACAGGGTTCAAACCGCCCCCACTGGACCGACTTAACGGTCGCGATAAACCCTGCGTTTGGTCTGCGTGCTCTTGGACTGCGCGTTATTGGCCTACAACCTTTTGACTCAGACTCTTTTTGAACCGCCTCTTCTGCCGCTGCCTCCAGCAATCCTCCGTGTATCGCAATCGCTTGTGCGCCATACTCAATCAAGTGCATTTTAGAGAGTTGGCCTTCGACTTTTAAAGGGTTGCTTGGACTTAAATGCGATTGCGTTCTGCACACAATCTGCGCATCCGAATAGGAGAGAACTTGCTCTAACAGGCACATACTGCCTGCATGAGGAATCAGCGCTGCAATCTCTGATCTGTTTAATAACACCGATGTCACTCTAATGAGACCTTTATCGAGTTATTTCGATTTAATGGAAAGTGCATCTCAAAAAGTTCTGCTTCTCGTTCAAACAGCGCAATAGCCCGTAGAAGTGGGTAAGCTTCCGCGGCAGGCACGCCGGCATAGGGATTATGACCTTTAACGACTGGCGTCGGCGACGCCTGTGGCGTGATGTAAAGCGAAAGCTGCGGACACCCTCTCTCTGCTTCTGGAGCCAGCACGTTCGCATCCAAAACCATCGAGAACGCAAAGGGAAGTTGGCTTTTTTGTGCCTCCGACACCGGCATAAGCTCATCCAACGGCAGATCATACACCACCATTAATACCGGTTTGGCGTAACGTTGAGATTGTAAAATTGCCTCAAGCAAGCCATTCGCAATCGCATAATCGCCCACTGAAATTGCGCTGGCCGGGGCTTGGTTTTGCTGACCAATCATCCAATACCCGGCGGGCGCATTGTGCACCGCGTTGTGGAATTGTGTCGGCGAAATCATCGGCTCTGCTTCACTGACCGCTTGACACATCCGCGCAGAAATAAACGTGTCACCGTCTTTTGAGACAAACAAAACAGGCAGCGCTAAATCGGTTATCGAATCCGCATTTGACCAGGCCTGGTGATACTGAATTAACGCGTCTTCCGCCGTTTTCAGCGCCAGTTTTATGGTGGGCGTGGTGCGACGACGTTCATTTGCAGGTAAAAACAGTGGGCTGTATTTAACAAGCGCAGCAGAGGTGTCGGGAGTTTGTCCGGCCAAGGCCATCTGAGTCAAGGTTTCAAAATCGACCAGGCCTGGTGCGGTTAGACCAACACTAAGAATACGTGCCTTCATGGCGTTCATGGCAGTCACAACACTCATCGTTTTGGCCCTCTTTTTAAGATAACGGACGCATTGTTGCCGCCAAAACCAAACGAATTGCTCATCGCATAACGCAAAGGCAAAGCGTCTGCCGTCAACTGCACGCTTTTTAACGGCACCTTAATCTTAGAAAGCGCCAGCTTTTGGCTGAGCACAGGGTCTAACGTCACTAGGTTTAAATTCGCCGGTACAATCTGCGCCTCCAGCGCCCATTGGCAAAAAATCACCTCGGTAATGCCGGCTGCGCCAAGTGTATGACCGGTAAACCCTTTGGTTGAGCTCATCCAGGCCGAGGTGTTTGGCGTCGATAAGTGCGCGATGCCAGACACTTCGGACAGATCATTACTCGGTGTTGCGGTGCCGTGTAAGTTTATATAATCCAGTTGTTCAAACCCAATGTTCGCCTGTTGCATCGCCGCCAACATCGCCAG
>CAZVPH010000315.1:0-2213 GCA_964628125.1 uncultured Thiosulfatimonas sp.
GGAAAATGGATTCTACCAGGCCTGGTCGATCTGCAAGCGCGCCTGGGCGAACCGGGCAGTAACTTTGCCGGCAGCATCGCCTCAGAAACCAAGGCGGCTGCGGCCGGCGGCATTACCAGCGTCTGCTGCCCACCCGACACCTCTCCGGTCAACGACTCGCAAGCAGTCGCTGAGCTAATCCAACGACGAGCGCGCCAAGCTTCTACCGCATTTGTCATGCCGATTGGCGCTTTAACCCTTGAGCTAAAAGGCGAACGCCTCAGTGGTATTTACTCTTTAAAACAAGCAGGCTGCGTTGCCTTAAGCCAAGCCAATTCGCCTATCCAGAGCGCTCTGATTTTAAAAAATGCGCTGGAATATACCTCGACGCAAGACATTGTGGTGATGTTGCGCTGTGAAGACAAGTCGCTTAAAAATGGAGGCGTCGCTCACAGTGGCCCCGTCAGCTCGCGTTTAGGACTGCCTGAAATCCCCCCTTCCGCCGAAACCACCGCTTTAGCGCGTGATCTTATTTTGGTGGAAGAAGCCGGGGTTCGCGCTCATTTTTCGCAGCTCTCATGCGCCCGCTCGGTGGAGATGATCGCCGACGCTAAAAAACGAGGATTGCCCATTACCTGTGATGTCGCGATTCATCAACTGCACCTCTCAGAGATGGACATTCTTGGTTTTAACAGTCTGTTTCACGTTACCCCGCCTTTGCGCAGTCTGCGTGATAAACAAGCCCTTTTAACGGGATTAAAGAGCGGCGTCATTGACGCGGTGGTCAGCGACCATACGCCACTGCAAAAAGATGAAAAACTGCTGCCTTATGGCGAGAGTATGCCGGGCATCAGCGGTTTGGAGACTCTACTGCCGTTGTTATTGAAACTGGTGCAAGAGAATGACCTTGATTTGATGACTGCCATTCGCAGTGTCACCCAGGCACCGGCCGAAATTTTAGGCGTGCAACGTGGCACACTGCAAATCAACCAACCTGCGGACTTAAGCATTATCAATCCAGATGGCATCTGGACCCTCACTGCGGATAAAATGCTCAGCGAAGGCCAAAACACCCCCTTCCAAGGCTGGGAATTTGTCGGTGAAGTTGAACAAACTTTTTTTCAAGGTCGTTCTGTCTATCGCAACCCAAAAACTTAGTTTAAAAAGAGTGAAGAAGGCGTGAATAAAATAGCCAATCAAGTGACTCAATTTAACGTTTCCGATTGGCAACACTCTGAGCAGTCCTCTGGTTACTGGTTGATTAACCTCACTCTAACCACTCCGATGACCTTCGATGTGGCCAGTGACTTTTGGCTTGATTCACACTCCGAATCCTTACGCCTATTTCATCAGACCGCCCACACGGATCGCACCCAACTTCAACTGCTGAGCCGGAGTCCAATAATTCCTGTCTCTTCAGAAATACCTGTCGCCACAACTCAGCCGCCGACTGCATTACTGTTGCATTGTCGAGCGCCTAAAATCCCCACGCAAGTTCCGCTAACCGGCAATCTTTTGATTCTGGGCAGTGGTGTTGAATTGGCGAATTTGTTCTGCATTGCAAAACAGAGAGAGCTGGTTCAAGGGATGCGTCAAGAGAAGGCCACTCAAACCCAAGATCACTCTAAAGATCAAATTAAGGGGCAAACCCTTGCACTGCTGCACAGTTCGAACGGCTTTCCATTTGTCGTAAAACCCGCCCGCTTCCTGTTTCCGGAATTGCCTGCGGAAGCTATTGGCGCCAGTTCACTGTTGGAAGATTGGAAAATCAACAACCGCCTTGCCAGCGAATTAGATCTACCGGGTTGCTTTGAGGGTTCTCTGGCAGAATTGCTCGAGCAATGGATTTACGCTCACAAACAGACAGCGGCCGCGCAAAAAAACTGGCAGGTCATCGCCTGCCTTTCGCCAGAGATGACGGCGGAGTGTCGAGCAGTTTGCGAGACAACCAACTGGTTGCACTTCGCACACCTTACTTACCACTCTTGAGTTCGAATTTTAAGGCGCAAAAAATCCTGCAGAACCGGTATCTGTTTTAACCAACATCTTGCGCCCTTCTAGAAGCGTATGACTGTTTTATTACAATACACGGCAACACAAGACAGCATAAGACAATACAAACCTCATTTACAGAATGGAAAGAGCCCATGACATCACAATTAACGCCCAAACCGACATCTGCCCCGATTTCCTCACTGTCCTCACGTTTTCAAAACGTTCAAACTAGAATCCAC
>CAZVPH010000316.1:0-2196 GCA_964628125.1 uncultured Thiosulfatimonas sp.
GGTGACCGTAAGTCTAGAAAATACAACAACATCAATCGAGTCTGACCCCATTGATTATTAGAACGTCCTTAGACCGTAAGGGCAATTTTTCTGCCTTGGGAGTTTCAACCAAGGGCCACCAGCCGCCACAACAAATGCCAGATGGGTACGTCACTTTTTTCCGTCACTATTCCATTTTTTCTGATTGGCTTGTGAGAAGTGGAGCGGCGCTTCGTACCAGCCCTAAAACGCACCAATTGGACAATAACAACCCTATTTGGGGGGTTGATGAACTGAAATTTGGTAACTGTAAGACAACAAAAGACATTTCTAAGCAAGACATTAATAAATACTACGAACCTCCTCAAAACTAAGAAAAGTAGAAAGGAGAAAAGGGGAGGCTACCCTTAAATTTAGTGTATGTTGAAGGCGTGTTGGACTTGAAATTCATCGCCTAACAAAGCACTCAAGCGGACTGCGCTAAAGCGCAGCTCGCTTAGTTTTATCGTTATGCGAATCCAAGTTTTATAAAAAATGGTTTGTAATGAATACTCCGCAAGATGATTATTTTGTAGGCCGGCAGCCTATTCTAGACGGCAATAATAAAATTTATGGTTATGAACTCTTGTTTCGTGGCGGCTTAACTCCGACGACGGCCGAGTTTGAATCTGCGAGCTCTGCGACGGCGACCGTGATTCGTAATGCGATGATGAATGTGGGTTTGAAAGAGCTAGTGGGGGATGCCAAAGCCTTTATTAACTTCCCCGAAGAGTTTTTTTTACTTGAGGAAGAGCCGTTTTTTCATCATTCGCAAACCGTGATTGAAGTATTAGAGGATGTGACGCCGACGGAACAAGTGGTTGCAACCATTAAATATTTAAAAGAGCTGGGTTACACCATCGCCCTGGATGACTTTATTTTTAAGAAACGATTCGTGACTTTTATTCAGATGGCCGATATTATTAAATTTGATATTGAACATGTAAAGCCTGAAAAATTAAAACCTTTGTTTGATAAAGTAAAAAGCATCACCGATGTTATTATTTTGGCCGAACGCGTTGAAACCCAAGAGATGTTTGACAACTGTAAAGCCGCAGGAGCTGATCTCTTTCAGGGCTATTACTTTGCAAAACCAGAAATCGTGTCGGGCAAGCAGTTGGGCGTGGGTAAAATTCACTTGATGCAGTTGCTCGCAAAAATTGTCGATTCGACCCTGCATTTAGACGATTTAGAAAGAGTGATCGAAAGAGATGTGGGTTTAAGTCTTAAAATTTTAAAAATGGCCGCTCAATACCGTACGCTGAGCATGCCCCATTTTTCAACTTTAAAAGAAGTCTTGAGTTTATTTGGCTTGAGGCGCGTGCAATCTTGGGCGACTATGATTTCTATGACCTCGTTAGACGACGTTATTCCTGAAGTCTTTAATTTGGCGCGCTTAAGAGCCATTTTCATGCGCAATACGGCACAAAATGAACACTTACCCAATATTGACAGCTTTTATTTAGCGGGTCTTTTTTCGATGCTAGACGTTATGATTGGTCAAAGTTTGGAAGAAGCTTTAAGCCATATTCCGGTCAGTGATGAGATTAAGGTGGGCTTACTGATGGGGCAGGGCGATTACGGCCGTTTATTGAACATTGCTGTGAGTTTCGAAAAAAGTAAAGCGGAGCAGTTTCAAGACTATGCGCCGTTTTATTTTGCCGCCTTGAAAGAAGTGAATACCCTGGGTAAGATCTAAAGATTAAATCGAGTTTAGGCTCCGTTTAAAGCGAATCTTATAGCATCGTTTTGGCCGCTGTATTTAAGAGTGCTTTTGCAGAAGGCGCCGATGGCTTTGCCCGAGCTATTTGTGTTGTACGTTGTCATAGCGTTTGCTGTCTTGCTTTCAAGCGCCGGTTTTACGTCCTGCATACTTTCCTGCAGTGTGGCGCTTAATCAAGCACGCTCGCACACAAACACAAACAATCAAGCACACAAAATCTATCTTGAAAAAGCACCGTTATTGATGTCCAAGCAAATTCCATTCATATATTGCGGTGACGTTGTTGCCAAATCAATGGGGTCAAATCAATGGGGTCAGACTCGATTGGTTTCGCAATTATTTGGTGTTAGGGTCGTTTTAGCTCCACACTAATTGGAAATAGCTATGGGCACGTCTTCCCAGATTTAATATTGTTGGTCAACCTCAGCATGTAATTGTTCGCGGTAATAATCGTG
>CAZVPH010000317.1:0-2195 GCA_964628125.1 uncultured Thiosulfatimonas sp.
CGATGAATCAGGTTTCTGGTGCACTGATAGGCATTGGTTTGGTACTGAGTGCAGTGTTTCTACCGATGGCCTTCTTCCCGGGTTCAACCGGGGTTATCTATCAACAGTTCTCCATCACGATTGTGTCTGCCATGGTACTTTCGGTTTTGGTAGCGTTCATTCTGACGCCCGCATTATGCGCAACCTTCTTAAAACCTGTTGACCATAAAGCTCAATCGAGAGGACTTTACGGCTGGTTTAACCGAGGTTTTGGTAAGTTCACGGGCGGTTATACCACCGCGGTTAAGAGCATGATTAATTGGCGCTATGCTTATGTGGTGCTCTATCTATTGCTAGTGACCTTGGTGACGGTTTTATATTTACGCACTCCGTCTGGTTTTTTACCCGATGAAGACCAAGGGATGATGATGAGCCAGGTGATGATGCCAGCAGGATCAACTCAAGAGCAAACCCTGGAGGTGGTCAAACAGTTGGAAGCACATTTCTTAGAAGATGAGGCTGATAACGTAGAAGGGCTGTTTACAGTATTGGGCTTTAACTTCTCTGGAAGCGGCCAAAATACCGCCATGGCGTTTATTCGATTGAAAGATTGGAGCGAACGCCCGAACCCAGAGCAATCGGTTCAAGCGATGAGCGGTCGGGCGATGCAAAAGTTCAGTAAAATTAACGAGGCAATGGTGTTTGCGTTTGCCCCCCCTGCGGTGATCGAATTGGGGAATGCCACCGGCTTTAACCTCTTCTTAAAAGACAACGTAGGCATGGGTCGAGAAAAGTTGATGGAAGCACGTAATCAACTGTTAATGACTGGAAATGCAGAACCTGGTTTGATGGGGGTTCGTCCTAACGGTCAAGAACCTGCGCCTATATTGAATTTGGAGATCGATCGCGATAAAGCGGCGGCTTTAGGTTTGTCGTTAGCGGAATTAAATAAATCGCTTTCGATTGCTTGGGGAAGTGCCTACGTGGACGACTTTATCTCTCAAGGTAAGGTAAAAAAGGTATTTGTACAATCCGAAGCCGAGCACCGAATGACGCCGGAAGATTTACAAAGCTGGTATGTGCGAAATAATCAGGGGGAAATGGTGCCTGTGAGTGCCTTTACAACCGTCAGCTGGGGACAGGTTTCTCCAAGGCTTGAGCGATATAACGGTCAGCCTGCGATGGAAATAATGGGGATGTCAACGCCGGACATCAGTTCAGGTCAAGCGATGAAGATGGTCGAAAATCTAGTTGATCAGCTGCCTAAAGGGGTCTCGATTGATTGGACCGGCCTGTCGTATGAAGAGAAACAGAGCGGACAGATGGCGATGTATTTATATATGCTGTCAATCCTCATTGTCTTTCTAGTATTGGCGGCTCTTTATGAAAGTTGGTCATTGCCGATTTCGGTAATGTTGACGATTCCACTGGGGGTCTTAGGAACTCTAATGGCCGTCACATTAACGCATCAGCCAAGTGATATCTACTTTCAGGTGGGGCTCTTGACCGTCATTGGGTTGGCAACTAAAAACGCCATCTTGATTGTTGAGTTCGCGAAGGCGCAAGTTGACCAAGGCGTTGAGTTAGTAGAAGCGACCATTAATGCTGCACGCATGCGTTTCCGTCCTATCATTATGACGTCGCTGGCCTTTGGTTTTGGAGTGCTGCCCTTAGCCTTAAGCACTGGTGCGGGTTCCGGTGCGCATAATGCGATTGGTAACGCGGTGATCGGCGGAATGATGGCCTCAACCTTCTTAGGTGTGCTGTTCATTCCGTTGTTCTACGTGTTGGTTCAAAAGTTCAATATGCGTAAAAAAGTAGCGGTTAAAATCGAGACAGTAGAGAATCATTAAGCCAATTAATGGTTAAATAACTTGGGGCTAACTTTGTCGTTAGCCTCAAGTTTTCTTGTTTTAAATATTAGGAAAAAGAGTATGTTTCATCCAAAATATCAACATTTGATCTTTGCACTAGTGATGTCGTTTACGATGTCACTCATCATGTCTTTTGTTATTTCACTGTTTAATTTAGGCTGGGTAGACGGTTTTATCGGGCTTTGGATGCAAGCTTGGGCGTTTGCCTTTACGGTTGCATTCCCTGCGATATTTTTAGTAGGACCCATGGTCAGAAAAATGGTCGGTTTGTTGGTCAAAGCCGAGTAGGTTAGAGCGATTGTAAATACACAATTGGTTTTAAAGGAAAAGAGATGTCTAGAT
>CAZVPH010000318.1:0-2189 GCA_964628125.1 uncultured Thiosulfatimonas sp.
CTTGCTCTCATCCATCACTTTGCAAGCATGACGAAACTGAAAGGCGCTGAGAATTTGCTCCTGAATTTCACTGGAATTTTGACAGGGATTTTCGCTCGTGCTTTTATGAACATTGCGTGACATGAAACTGACTTCTCTCTTAAGCATAAAACTCGATTGTAAATCAATTGCCTGCAGGTTTCACCTGAAAGCACCTGACATTCACCATGCAAGCGTTTGTCCAGGCCTGGTTGGTAGCGATAAAGGGGGGAACTTTTTAAGAGAAAGGATTGAGATAAGAGCCACTGGCAAGGAAAGCTCGACTGAATCTATTTAGCTGAGAAGCCTTAGACGTGGCATTTAAAAAATTGAACCCACGCGTGGCCTTGAAGAAATCGACTCTCTTGTCATACTGCTGATAGCATAAAGGCGTTTGACCAGGCCTGGTCAAACGCCTTTATGCGCCACAAACATAACTCAACTTTAACTCAGCTTTAACTCAACCTTGGGCGACTTGAAAGCCTATGTTATTAAGGTTTACCTTAACGTTTATTGCCAGATGTCTGACCACGTCCGCCAGAGCTTCTGCCACCGGCATTGCCGCCCGCTGACTGACCACGGCGTCCGCTGTTACTGCCTGCATTGCCTGTAGAACGCTGTCCATCTTTATGCTCGACACGCGGACGCTTTGGGCGGTTTTCACGCTTTGGCGCTCTTAAATCCGTTATCGGTAGCTTATGGACAGGCTCAAACCCAGCGACCTCTTGGCGTTTAAGCAATTCTTGCGTTAAACGCTCAATATCACCCAACTGCTTCATCTCGTCAAAACAGACCAGTGAAACCGCCTGCCCTTTAGAACCCGCACGGCCTGTACGCCCAATACGGTGGACATAATCTTCTGGCACATCTGGCAGTTCAAAGTTCACCACATACGGCAGTTGATCGATATCGATGCCTCGGGCGGCAATGTCCGTGGCGACTAAAACTTGAATTTTGTAATCCTTAAACTCTGCTAATGCGCGCGTACGTGCGCCCTGGCTTTTATTACCATGAATCGCAGCGGCTTTAATACCATCTTTGTCTAACAGCTTGGTCAGCTTATTGGCGCCATGCTTCGTGCGCGAAAACACCAATACTTGATCCCACGCATTCTCTTTAATCATGTGGATAAGCAGTGCGGCTTTTTGGCCTTTGTCGACTGGGACAATCCATTGTTCTACCGATTTAACGGTGGTGTTAGGTGCGGAGACGGAAATCTCAACCGGGTTATTGACCAAGCCTTTGGCTAATTGACGAATCTCATTTGAAAAGGTTGCAGAAAACATTAAGTTTTGACGCTGTTTGGGAAGAAACGAAATGACCTTTTTAATGTCATTAATAAAACCCATGTCCAACATACGGTCCGCTTCGTCTAAGATCAAGACTTCAAGCTGGTCAAATTTCAGGGCGTTTTGACCATAAAGATCCAGCAGACGTCCGGGCGTTGCCACCAAAATGTCAATGCCTTTGCGCAGTTTCATCATCTGAGGGTTAATTTTTACCCCACCAAAGACCACCGCAGAACTCAAAGGTAATTTAGCCCCGTAGTTTTCAACACTGTCGGCAACCTGTGCGGCCAGCTCACGGGTTGGCACTAAGATTAGCGCACGAATTTTATTCGCTTGCGCAGGCTCACCTTTCATTAACAACTCAAGCAACGGTAAAGTAAAGCCAGCCGTTTTACCGGTGCCTGTCTGCGCGGCGGCCATCACATCTTTGCCTTGCAGCACCGCAGGAATGGCCTGTGCTTGTATCGGTGACGGTGTATCGTAGCCTTGAGCAGCAATCGCTTCTAAAAGCGGCGCGGACAAACCTAGGTCGGTAAATTTCATATTGTGTTCTCTTTTAATGTCTGTACATTTCTGTAAAAGGGCTGTAAAAGGCGTGGCTTCACGTAGTTTCAAGGATCCGCTTTGGTCCGATTAAAGTCTAACAAAGACCCGTCTAAGACGCCTCTAAGGATCTACTTGGTCTACCTTTACCTACTTATCTATTTTTATAGATCTACTTTTAAAACAGCAAGCCAGACAGTTTACAGCAAACCGCTTGTTTTCTCCATCATTACCGTCCGTTTAGGGGCTGAATATAAGCGCCAAAATCGATGTCTGGACGTTATAATCCAAGACCTGTACGCAAACCGAACGTGGATCACTAAATGAATATTTGGGTCG
>CAZVPH010000319.1:0-2188 GCA_964628125.1 uncultured Thiosulfatimonas sp.
ATCTCCGCCTCGGCCTCTAAAAAAGTTTTTCCCATCTCCAAAGTAATCAGTTCCGCCAATAGCTCACTGTCGTCTCGTAGAACATCTGCCACTCGCCTTATCATCATGCAGCGATCTTCAATCGGTGTTAACTTTGACCAATCTTCAAACTGATAGCTTGCCTGCGCGATCACATCGTCGAGAGTCTCTTGATCCCAGGTTTCAAATGAGCCTAAAAGTTCGCCGGTTGCGGGATTGATTGAGTGCATGGGCATAACGTATTCCTTATTAAGTGCATGATAAATTTTTCGCCTGCTCCTTAAAAAAGCAGAGCGCTAGAAAATAAAAAAATTAAGAAGAGATTGCCTGTTGCGCCCAAGCGGTTGCGGCCATGAAGTTATTGCCAATTTCATAAACACCGAGGGTTTTATAGCTCAGACAACCCACCGTCGCCTCTGCTTGCTCAATGGCCACCAGTGCTTTTAGCACCTCACCCATAGCGCCGTTTTGATAAATGAGCGCACCGTTAATCTCATCGGACAACGGCAATTCACTCACCACCTTTTCAATGGGTACTTTAAAAAAAGCGTCTAAACTTGAGAAAAGCCCGACCAAGAAAAAACTGTCTTTCTCCTGACCGTGTCCAGATTGTTCAGCCATTAATTCACAAAACTTAGCGCGCGTCAAAGAGCTGGTGAGTAACGCTAGAGGTACATCCTCCATGCTCGACAACATCAACATATTCACCCAAAACTTAAGGCGTTTAAGCCCCATGTATCGCAAGGCGTCTGCAATGCTCTCCACTCTGACCGGTATCATGGTGGCGGGATTGTTGATTGCCAACAACAGTTTATGGCTTAAAGCGACATCTTGCCCTATTATCTCCGACAGTTGTTTAAAATCGGTGCTGGGATTGTTTACCTTGGCCAGTAACTGTAGCAAAGCAAGTTTATTCCCAGAGAGGGTTTTCCCATTTAACACCAACGGGTTGGTAAAAATCCTTCCTTGAAAATAATCAAATCCTAGCGTTTTTAACGCCAGAAACTTCTCTTCTGTGCCAACATTATCGGCGATGACCCTCACGCCTGTCGCGTGAAGATTGACCAGTATTTTTTTTAATTGCAGTTCCGTATATTGGTCGGTATTAATCTTAACGTAATCACAAATACTGGCGAGCTTAAGCCCCGCGGGATCGTCAACATAACCTGCTAAAGAGATCTGCGAGCCTGCAGTTCTTAGCTCTTTTAAGTTACGCAGCACGGTAACGTCTTTCAGAACGTCGTTGGGTATTTCAATAATCACCGACGTTTTTTCATCAAACGCCGGCAATGAGTCGACCGTAATGAGTGCCTTAGGCAAACTCAATATAACGGCGTGCTTACCAATAATATTTTGGAAACCAACCCTCTCCTGGGTTCTCTCAATTAACTCAACCGTTGCCTGAAGTTGGTTTTTACCTGGATTTAGCCCGTGATAAAACGTTAAGTTATAAGCAAAAACATTCATGTGCACATCTAAAATCGGCTGTTTGCCGATAAACAGTTCAGACATTTAGAGTTCCTTACTTGATTAAAGCACGAGCTTAAACATAGGCTTTAAACAGACTTTATACAATGGTTTTTTAAACAAGCAATTTCACCAGGCCTGGCCCCCTTTGGTGGGAGGCGGATAATCTGCTTAACGATTGAACAGCAGGCGCTTGCCTGGTGAAAATTCAGAAAACTGACCTTGATGATACTTTAGCTTACCCGACACAATGGTACTGACCACGCTCGATTTGAAGGTATGGCCTTCCCACGGTGACCATTGACATTTGTATAAATTATTCGCTTTAATGTCTGTTAAAGGCTTGTTCATATCCACCAAAATCAGATCCGCCCAATACCCCTCTCGAATAAAACCACGATCTTCGATTTGATAGCGAATCGCGACATTATGCGCCGTTTTTTGAACGATCGTCTCCAAATCAAACACGCCATCATGCACCATGTCTAGCAACGCTGGGATCGATTGTTGAACCTGTGGCAACCCTGCTGGCGCGCTAAAATATGGATTATTCTTTTCAGCTTCACTGTGAGGCGCATGGTCGGTGGCGATAATATCAATCCGACCTTCTCGAACCGCTTGGCGGATCGCGTCGCGGTCAGAGCGTTTTTTAATGGCCGGATTGCACTTAATGTAATGACCTTTAGTGGCGTAATCTTCTTCG
>CAZVPH010000320.1:0-2185 GCA_964628125.1 uncultured Thiosulfatimonas sp.
CGCACAAAGCTCCAAGCACCCATATTTATTGGTTCCTCCTGTGCCCAAATCCACTCAAGCGCCTTTTTATCACGTCATAACATACATTTATTTGGTAGAGTTTTGAGCAGACCCGGTGGTTTAAGACTGTAATTACACGGTTTAAAATCATCCTTTAGATATATACGCTTTAATTTTTTTTCATCTCGTAATCGAATGTTTAAATAATTTCCTTCCTGCCCCGGGTGCTTGGTTGCTTTTTTTCGCCTCATAAAAAAACCACCAGGCCTGGTGGTTTTTAAAAGAATACGAGCTGGCCTAATGGTGTCGCCAAAACAAGCGAAATCAGGGTGTCGTTGTGTACTGTAAGGCTTCTGGGCCGTTCTCATCAATAATCATTTCCAGTCCCAAAGCGTCAAAAAACCAATGCGGTAAATTGTCGCTCTGCAACTCTTTTCGATCCGGCTCGCCAAAACGCATTTGAATCGCGCGCTCGGTTAAGTGGTTTCTAGGCACCAATGTGACACTGCTGATCTTTTTGGACAACAGCTTGCCGACCTCAAAGCTATAAAGTTCAATTTCGCGTGTGCCAGTGGTGTTGATGGTGACGTTTTTTCCCAGCTCATAAATCGCATCTAACTCCGTTTGGCTGGCCTCTAACTTTAGAGCAAGCGCAGCTTTAATCGAGCCGATGTACATCACGGGAAAATAGGCTTCCAACGATTTGTTGCTTTCATCAAGCGCAGAGAACATCTTAACTTCGACGTCCTTACCGTAGAGTGTCATCGCATCTTGCAAGGTCGAGTGGTGGACAGTTAAGCCCAATGCGTGCAGCTTTCCAGAGTCGTCAAATTGTGCGTTCCAGGGTAAATGTGAATCGTCGATGGCTTCCCGGGTGGGCTGAAACAATAGAATCAGTAAAAAGCCAAAGATTGAGCCAATCAAGACCAGCCAAAAGACGGGCAGAGCTCTTTTTTTATTTGGCTGCTTTTTGTGTGGTTGTGTGGTCGTCATAACAGGCGTTACTCTTTTTTGTGTGTATGGGGTTTTTGAACTTCGTCGTCGCCCACGCCGATCTCTGGATTGGAGTTTTCATCGCGAGGCACCAATTTTTCAATGTCGGTGTGTAAGATGCCATTGCCGGCGTCATAAACAGAGATACCGGTTTGCATAAAGGTTAGAAGTACCGCTAAGAAAATCACCAGTGCTGCAAAGCGGATAGTGATGATTTCGCCTAAGTTTGTTTGGGCGTTGCTGTCCACCGAAAAGTTATTCATGGACAATCCGCCTGGAAACATCAGGTCCACTAACCAGTAAACGCCGACCATCGCGAGGGCGATCGCATAACTAAACAACAGAATGCGCCCACGGCGCCAAGCAAGGGTCCAGTGGGCGGTGACAAACCAGGAGCTGCGTACGCTCGGGCTATCTTTGCGTTTGTAGAGATACAGGATCACCAAGCTTGAAACAGCCGGCACCAGCAGCAGTGCCAGTGTGTCGCCTATTTCGAGTACGATCATGGAGATGAATAGGTGAGTTATGATGATGTTAACGTTGAAAGTATGGTGCGGGACTTTAGCCGCATGGGTTTCATGGTCTGTGACTTGATAATGCATAAGTTCCCTCGATATGGAGTGTGTTAATCAAAATAGCACGGTGAGATTCAAGAAAGACATGGGACTAGTATAGCTTTACACAAATTCGCATGGGTTTCCAAAGACTGCTATCACACGTATTTAACGTGTCTTTATCAGAATTAATAAGATTCAACTAATATATTAATATTAGCAGAGCCTGTCTTTAAGGTGTGAAGAATTCAAAAGGTATTTTTTATGACTAACGATTCAACCGCCGAATGAATTGGTCATGTCTACTGTATTCTAAACCCTCGTTAAATAAAAAGTTTTGGATAGATAAGTGGGGTCTGACCTGTGTGGACTCTCACTAAATTATCGACTTGGATTTGAATAAGTTCAGACCGGATAAGTTTTCATGGCGTCACCTGAGGCCGTATAACCATCTAATTTTCTAGCCAAAAGGTGACAGGTCCATCATTGGTTAAGCTCACTTGCATATCTGCCCCAAATATTCCGGTTTCAATCAGACAAGAACCCGCGCGCAGTTGATCGACAAATGCATCAAACAGCACGGTTGCCACCTCAGGTCGTGCACTGCTTGAAAAACTTGGGCGCAGTCCTTTTTGGGT
>CAZVPH010000321.1:0-2182 GCA_964628125.1 uncultured Thiosulfatimonas sp.
CGACCCTAACCGTCCCTTTATCAACCGTGTCATTAATGGTCAATACCCTCCTGGCTCAACCATCAAGCCTTTTGTGGCACTAGGTGCGATTGAAAATAACTTCATCACTCCCACTAAAAAAATTTTTGATCCAGGCTACCTTCTTTACAAAGGACACCGTTACCGAGACTGGAAGCGTTCAGGCCATGGCCTGGTCGACATGAACGCAGCCATTGAGCAGTCTTGCGACACTTATTTTTATGAGTTGAGCCTTAATATGGGAATTGATGCAATACATGACACCATGTCGCCTTTTGGCTTTGGCGAAAGATCCGGCATCGACATTCATGGAGAGTCTAAAGGCATCCTTCCTTCGCAAGCGTGGAAACAAGAAGCAAAAGGCCTCCCTTGGTATCGTGGTGAGACCATTATCTCTTCCATTGGTCAGGGGTATAATCTATCGACACCTCTGCAACTTGCTCGAGCGACCGCAATTTTGGCCAACCGCGGGCAAATCATTCATCCCCGTTTATTAAAGACGTCGCACCCAGATGATCTACAGCAGATTGAAATAAAAGATGTCGAGAACTGGGAGAGAGTTATTACCAGTATGAAAAATGTGATGCATGGCGCAAAAGGCACCGCCCGTAGACATGCTCAAGGCTTGCCGTTTCAGATGGCTGGTAAAACCGGAACCGCTCAGGTTTATAGCTTAAATTCAGGAGATTATGATGCCGATACCATTAAAGAAAAACTCCGCGATCACTCCTTATTTATTGGGTTTGCTCCTGTCAACAACCCCACGATTGCGGTGTCGGTTATCATTGAAAATGTCGGCAGCGGCAGTACAACGGCAGCCCCACTCGCCGTTCAACTAATCAGCAAATTCCTAGAGCCTGAGTTTCAGAGCAGCGAGAAAGAGTCTCCATAATCCTTCTCATTTATTTTAGCCATTTTATTCCCGCGAAAACGCCTACACTAAAGTTACTTTATGAAAATTGATGTCGCTCAACCACAACGGGTCTACCGCAACAATAAAGGTCTTCTTCAAAGCTTGCACATCGATGGCTGGCTGTTACTGGGGATCAGCATTCTTTTAATGGCCAGTATTGCCATTGTATACAGCGCCTCTGGCGGCGACATTGATGTTGCCATCCGCCAACTAATCCGCATCGGCTTTGCTTTTGTCTTGATGCTCGCTTTCGCCCAAATTCCACCGCATCTTATTTATATCTTCACCCCCTGGCTATTTTTACTGGGCATCCTGATGTTGCTCGCCGTGATTTTTTTTGGTGACGTCGGTAAGGGCGCACAACGCTGGCTAGAGATTGGTTCTATCCGCTTTCAACCTGCGGAATTGATGAAACTAGTACTGCCCATTACCGTTGCTTGGCTATTTGCACACGGACAATTTCCACCCAGCTTTCGCCGTTTACTCTTGGGAGCTTTCTTAATCGTTCTTACCGCAAGTTTAATTGTGATACAACCTGACTTAGGCACTTCCCTGTTGATTGCAATGAGTGGCCTGTTTGTACTGTTTTTTGCCGGCCTGCCGTGGAAAGTCATCCTGGCGTCTATAACAGCCGCGTTGTTGAGTGCGCCAATCGCCTGGCATTTTATGCACGGCTACCAGAAACAACGCATTATGACCTTCTTAGATCCAGGTTCGGACCCTCTTGGCAGTGGTTACCATATTATTCAATCCAAAATAGCCATTGGATCCGGCGGCTTAAACGGCAAGGGCTTTATGAGCAGTACACAAGTTCACCTCGACTTCCTGCCGGAAAGTACCACCGATTTCATTTTTTCCGTATTATCAGAAGAGTTTGGACTGATTGGGGTTTTACTATTATTAACCATGTACGCGCTGGTTATCGCCCGAGGGCTCTACATCGCATCTCAGGCTCAAGACAACTTCACTCGCTTGGTGGCCGCCAGTTTAACCATGACACTTTTTGTCTATGTGTTTGTCAACATCGGTATGGTCAGCGGGTTACTGCCGGTGGTTGGTTTACCGCTCCCCCTCATCAGTTACGGCGGTAGTTCGCTGGTCACTCTGATGATCAGCCTTGGCATCCTCATGTCGATTCACACCCACAAAAAACTATTAAGCCACTGATTTTATTATCGTAAACTTGATGGCTAAACCTCACCACTTCCCCCATGTTTTAGAAGCTCAGGAAGGTTTAGGTTTTTGGCAACT
>CAZVPH010000322.1:0-2182 GCA_964628125.1 uncultured Thiosulfatimonas sp.
GGTGCAGCAGGTGCTGAAAGATAGACGGGCTCTTTGCTGCGAGTAATGCGGATGTTGTCCTCGCCTTCTTTAATTTCAATTTCAGCAATGTTTGACTGCTCGACGATTTCAATTAATCTGCGAATTGAACGAATATCCATGGGGTGAATCCTCTGCTTTTATTATTGTAGTGGGTTTAAATGACGTTTAAGTTTGACGCTAAGTTTTATGTTAAGTCTTGCGCTGCTTTAGGACTGGCGCAATACAAACGATGTTTATTTTGTTTACCGAATTCTGTTTTAAAGTTTTGGCATTGTGGGCTGTTAACGCCCTAGCTTAATTTATCCGACGCAGCTAGAAAGGCGAGTTCATACCCTAATGGGCCCAATCCTGCGATGACGCCGTCGGCTAAATCAGAGAAGTAAGAGTGCGCTCTAAAAGGTTCACGTTGGTGAATGTTAGAGATGTGCACTTCTATAAACGGGATATTAACCGTGGCCAACGCATCCCGAATCGCGACGCTGGTGTGGGTAAAGGCCGCCGGGTTGATGATGATGTAGTTGGTGCCATCGTCCATCGCTTTGTGGATACGCGCCACAATTTCGTGTTCGGCATTGCTTTGAAAGTCGAACAAGCGAATATTATGATCGTCCGCCAGAGTTTCTAGAGTCTCTATGATGTCCGCCAGTGTGTGGTGACCGTAAATTTCAGGTTCGCGACGGCCCAGCATGTTTAAGTTTGGACCATTTATCACTAAAAGCGTCGGCATAGAAGTTGTTCCCAGATAATCGATTGAAAAATTATAACTGAAAGTCAGATTGACTGCTATTTAAAAGCGATTAAAACTAATTTAAACCGATTAAAATCGATTAAAAACCGTTAAGTGAGGCAGTAAAGGGGGTGTTCTGTCTGTAAAAGTTAGCAAGTTCAGTTTTTGCAGATAAAACATGCATTGCTTAGAGAGGCTGTTTGTTAGATAGGATCCTGTCAGCCACACGTATGAGGCTTGTGCCAGACTTGTAATAGATTTGTGCCGATGTGTTAAAAGCATCGCTGCAAAAAAAATGCCCTGTCGACAGTTATCGAGCAGAGCATTGTTAAGAGCGGGTTAAAGCATGACGACGCCAGCTTCGTTAATTGTAAAGCTGGAACCGTGTGGCTATGAACCGTTTACGAATCGCTTATAAGTTTCCTATGAACTTCTTATGAACTTCCTATGAAATTCTTAAGGATAAGCCTGGTTAATATTGGTCACGAACTCACCACTTGGTTTAAAACCGACTACGCGTTGTGCTTTCTGCTCAACGCCTTTGGCATCAAAGAACAGAATAGCCGGAGGGCCAATTAAGCCGTATTTTTTCATTAACGCCTTATCAAGGTCGTCATTTTTAGTCACGTCCGCCTGCAGTAAGGTCACGCCCGTCAGAGCTTGATGAACCTCTGGCTGACTGAAAGTGCGTTGCTCCATCTCTTTACAGCTCACACACCAGTCCGCGTAGAAATCGAGCATGACCGTTTGACCTTTGGCCAGCTCCAGCTCTAAGTCTTCGATGCTTTTGATGACCTTGAAGTCGAGCTCTTGAGATTGAGCCTGACCGCCGGATCCACCTTGGAAAGTTTTTAAAGGCTGGAACATATTATTACTGCCACCCATTAGCCCCACTAAAATCATGGCGCCGTAAAGGAACAGTAGCAGCGCTAAGCCGCGCACCAACTTTAGCCAGCCTGATTTGCTAAGCGTGGATTCAAACGCGCCCATGTAGACGGCGGAGATGATAAACAGCATCGCCCAGCTGAGCATCGCGACTTCTGCTGGAATAATACGCTCCAACATCCAGATCGCAATACCGATCAACATGACACCAAACACCGCTTTGACGTTGTCCATCCAAGCGCCAGCGCGTGGCAGGAATTTTCCGGCCGAGGTGCCCAAAAGTAAAAGAGGCAATCCCATTCCCATGCTCATAGCAAACAGTGCAACACCGCCTAAAATAGCGTCACCGGTTTGACCGATGTAGATTAAAGCACCGGCCAGAGGAGGCGCAACACAAGGGCCCACGATCAGAGCGGATAAAAAACCCATAATGGCCACACCGGTTAAGGTGCCGCCTTGTTGTTTATTCGACAGGCCTGTTAGTTTAGTTTGCAAGCGACTTGGCAGTTGCAGCTCGTAAAAACCGAACATCGACAGCGACAAGAGAAT
>CAZVPH010000323.1:0-2178 GCA_964628125.1 uncultured Thiosulfatimonas sp.
CTGATTTTAATCAGCGAGGCTGAACCGCCTTGGTGTAGGTTTGAGCGAAATTCGCCCTCTTTGCCTTGGCGTTTCATCGAGGCGATGACCTTGCCGCCGACGATAAAGCAACGAATGTCCGCACCGCCGGCTTCTTTGATGAACTCTTGCACCAAAATATTTGCTTTTAAACCGTTAAACGCTTGGATCACACTGGAGGCCGCCGCGTGAGTTTCCGCTAAGACCACGCCAACCCCTTGAGTGCCTTCCAGCAGCTTAATCACTACTGGCGCGCCGCCGACCGTCGCTAAAAGATCATCAACGTCATCCGGGGAGTGCGCAAAGCCGGTGACAGGCAGACCGATTCCGCGACGCGACAGCAGTTGCAAGCTTCTTAACTTATCGCGCGAGCGCGAGATGGACACCGACTCGTTTAAAGGGTAAACGCCCATCATCTCAAACTGGCGCAAGACGGCCGTGCCGTAGAAGGTAACCGACGCACCGATTCGAGGAATAATGGCGTCAAACCCGGTTAACACCTCGCCTTTATAGTGGATGCTTGGGTTGATGGAGTTGATGTTCATATAGCAACGCAAAGCATCAATCACGTGTACTTCGTGCCCGCGCGCTTCTGCTGCTGCGACTAAGCGACGCGTTGAGTAGAGCTTAGGACCACGCGATAAAATTGCAATTTTCATTTATTCTTTCCTTGTTGATAGGATTTGCTTGGGTCGACGATGAAATGCCCTTTTCTCAAGGCGGATCGACCTAATAACATATTAAATTTTAGGCTGTCACGACAGGTGAGTGAGACCTGGATCGGATAGCTACTTTTGCCAATTTCCAGTCGAGTTTCGATAAAAAACCGCTGACGCGTATTGCCACTTGAATCGGTCACGCTGCGTTGATCCACGACTTTAGCCTCGCAGACTTGGACTTTGTTTAAGTCGGTTTCGTCCGTGTGCACCGAAAAGCGCACCCAATGTTCTTGATTGACGTCAAAGCACTCTATTTTAAACGCGTGCAGTGCCGAGGTTTTGGCACCGGTGTCCACTTTGCACTGCATGGCGACAATTCCAATGTCGGGCAGTGCAATCCACTCCCGCCAACCCACTAAGTTTTTCATGATAATACTGTCTTTTCTAACGCTAAAAGGCGTACGCTGGCTAAACCTGAGAGGCAGCCGTTTTACGAAATCGGCTACCTCTTCAAGGCGTTTATAAAGGTGCTGAACAATGAGTATCTTACACCTATTCACAGGCTCGGCAAAGCAGCGCATTTTAGCCTGTCGCAGAGAAAATACCTTATGATTTTTTATCTTTTTTTGGGGGGACAGACCATGAGAAGGTTTAACGGCGATCTTTGGGCTAACCGGGTTTCAAACGGTGTTCGCCAGCCACAAAAAAAGCCTGCTTGAATAGTGGTATTCAAAGCAGGCTTGCTTGGATTTATATTAGATCCCGCGTTTAGAATTTACAGTCAAGCTCAAAATCGCATGGTGTTATATTGCGCCATGCGCGTTACGCCACTAACTGAGCTTGCAATTTTTTCAAAGCTTGCTGTTCCACTTGACGAATACGCTCCATGGAAACACCGTACTCTTCTGACAGCGCTTTTAAACCAACTTTATCTTCGGTTAACCAGCGTTTCTGTAGAATGTCACGACTGCGAGGGTCTAAGGTTGCTAATGCGTTTTGCATGCGTTGCAACTCATATTCCGCCAAGTCTTGCTTCATCAACGCCGTTTCAGGGTCCGCCTCCTGGCTGATCAGAATTGGAAAGGTGGTGTTTTCATCGTCGTCGGCACTCATGTCCACCGGCAAGTCTTTGCCGTACAGACGGGTTTCCATCTCCAGCACGTCTTTGCGAGTTACTCCAAGCTCTTCCGCCACGATGTCAGCGTCCACATCACTGAACCATTCCAGTGTTTTTTTAGAGCTGCGCAGTTTAAAGAACAGTTTGCGTTGTGCTTTGGTGGTGGCCGTTCGAACAATGCGCCAGTTTTTAATCACATACTCGTTAATCTCTGCGCGCACCCAGTGGACGGCAAAAGTCATTAAGCGGACATTTTCTTCTGGATTAAAGCGCTTAACGGCTTTCATTAAACCGATGTTGCCTTCCTGAATAATGTCGCCTAACGGCAAACCGTAGCCATTAAAGGTACGGGCAATCGGCACGACATAGCGTAAAGAGGAGAGG
>CAZVPH010000324.1:0-2174 GCA_964628125.1 uncultured Thiosulfatimonas sp.
CATTGAGCAAACCTTGCAAGCGGTCGAGCAGATCGCTCTTGAGTCCGGCAGTAAAGCCACGGTGTTGCAGTGCGATTTTAGAGCGCTTAATACCTTATCGGCTTTTTTTGACCAGGCCTGGTCGGTTTTTTCAGGTTTGGATGGTCTGGTGAATAACGCCGGCATCATCACTAAAGTCACGGCCTTAAAAGATCCGCACGGCCAGCAATTTGCCGATACCTTAATCGTCAATTTGCACGCGCCTTATCAACTTAGTACCGCGTTTTCTCAAGCTTGTATTCATGCAAAACAGCCAGGTGCGATCGTGAACATCAGCAGTATTCACGGTCAGGCAACGTGCGAATGGTTCTCCGCCTACGCCGCGTCAAAAGCCGGTTTGGACGCAATTAGTAAAGTCCAGGCGATTGAGTGGGGCGTGCATCAAATTCGAGTCAATGTCTTAGCCCCGGGCGTGGTGCCGGTTGAACGTACCGAAGCGATTTTACTCAAACCGGAGATGGCAAAAAAATGGCAGGCCACTATGCCTGCAGGTCGTTACGGCACGACGGAAGAGATGGGTGAAGCGACCGCGTTCCTATTGTCAGACCTATCTGCGTGGATGACCGGCAGTATTTTAACCGCTGATGGCGGGTTGATTGCCCGCGGTAATTACCCTTCCCGTTAAGGCCTTGTGCCGCGCACTCTCTGGTTTACGACCTGAATTTACACCTCACGATTTAAATTATAAGAATTTTCTCGAGTCGTAAGTGAAAAAAATTCTCACGCTTTTCACTGGATGGCACTTATGTTGCTTGAGTCGGTTAACTGTCAAAATAATAATAAGTTGCTCACTATGAATACATTCTTAAGAAAGCTGACCATTAAGCAAAAAATGCGTTTTGGTTTTGGGGTTATTTGGGTCGTATTAGCGATTATTACCATTCAGGCTGCGGTAAATCTGGCGGTCGTTCGTTCTGGCGTTGCGACCATTGTGACTGAGAAGCAACCTATCGCAGTTGAGGCGATGGAGATGGCTCTGTTACTGCAAAAGAGCATGAGCTCACTGGGTATGTACATCTCAACCAATGACCCCGTCATGATTGATAAATATGATGCCGCCATGGCCAAGGTCGCGGAGCTATTAAAGAGCGCACACTCGAGTACGCTTTCAGGTACAAACCACGCTCAGGCTGACAGTTACCGAATGATTGAGGCCAAGCTACAAGCGTTACCCGTCTTAGTGGATCAAATCAAAGCGTTGCAAGCGGATACCAGTCATAAATTTCCGGCGTTTGAATACGTCAATAAGAACATGCAGTTTTTAGCGCTCGAGATGCAACAGACGATTAATATGATGGTTAACTCCGAATTAGACGCTCTGTCCAGCGAACGCAAAACCATTGTCACCGATGTGTTAGAGCTGCAGAAATCTTGGCTAAACGTCATGAGCAGTTTGCGTGGTTACGTGGCGTTTCGAAACGATTCCATGGCCGAGATGACCGAAAGTTATTTAAATTTAATCGAACAGCTTGCAGGCAAAATTGCTAACCAAACAATCGTAGAACTCACGTTTGAAGAGGAAGAGGGGATCGAAAAAGTCCACGCACTTTATCAGGTCTATCGCGAACACTATATGGTGTTAAAAGGCATACACCAGGGTGACAAGTGGCGTATGGACACTTGGTTGCTAGAGATGGAAGTCGCCCCAATATTTACAGAGCTTGAAGAGACCTTGACCGGTTCAGCTGAAAAAGCCATTGTCGAGATGACCGAAGAGAGTGAAGGGCTGTTAAGCAGCAGCCTTAATAACATTATCATTTTACTGGTGCTTTCAATTGTGGGCCAAGTGGCCGGAATGATGGTTTCTCGTCGAGTGACGGATGCGGTTGTCAAACCGATTAACGATATTTCTGACGCCATGAAAGATATCTCGAAAGGTCAAGGCGATTTAACACGACGCCTGCCGGTTAACAGTCAGGATGAAATGGGTGCACTGGCGGGTTACTTCAATGATTTTGTGATTAAAATTCACACCATGTTGACAGAAGTGTCGGCAACGATCAGTCAGTTGGAAGTCTCTTCCAGTAAATTGCTTGGCATAACTCAGCAGGCAAAGGCAGGCACACAGCGCCAGTTGTCGTCCACCGGACTTTTATCCAGCTCGATGATTGAGATGGCCAACAAGTCGAAAAGCG
>CAZVPH010000325.1:0-2152 GCA_964628125.1 uncultured Thiosulfatimonas sp.
CCCCACAGAAAAACAGACAAAAACAACCGTTTCTAGAGTCTGACATCACATTCATGTCAAGCTTGAGTCAAGCTGCACTCGAAAAACCGACCGCAAAATCTCAATGGATTGTCTGGGTTATTCTGGCGGTGTTCGTTTGGCTGATTGGCTGGGCAAATTATGCCGAGTTGGACAAGATCGTCCGTGGTGAAGGCAAGGTTATTCCTCCGTCCGAGATTCAGATCATTCAAAACCTTGAAGGGGGGATTATTCAGTCCATGCTGGTCAGCCCGGGAGATAAAGTGATTGCAGGCCAAACTCTGTTAAAGCTTGATAACACGCAATTTATCAGCTCATTTGATGAGAGTGAAATTAGAAAAGCACAGTTAACCGCACGCGCTCAACGCTTAACCGCGGAAGCGTTCAACAAACCTTTTAACGCCGTTGAAACCTCTACTGACCCAAGGATTCAAATTCTTTTTGATCGTGAATATCGTTTATATGAAGGCCGCTTCAAGCAACACCAAACAAATGATGACATTTTGACACAGCAAATCGAGCAAAAAAAACTTGAACTTGAGGAAGCTTATAGCCAAGACAGGCAGCTAAAACGGTCACGCAGTCTGTTAAACCAGGAAATCTCCTTAATGAACCCTCTTGTAAAACAAGGGATCGCATCGCAGGTCGATTTACTTAAACTGCAACGCGAAGAGAACGAGGTTTACACCAAACTTAAAACTGTTCAAAACTCCATTCCTAAAATAAAGTCTATTATCGAAGAGTTTCGTTCAAAGCGCATAGAGGCTAAAGAACTTATTATGAACGACGCCCACGAACAACTTAATGAAGTCTTAGCGGAAATCAGTCAGCTGGAAAAGTCAAAAATCGCCTTGGCCGACCGTGTCCAGAGAACCGATATACGCTCCCCCGTGAATGGCACTATTAAACAAATTCTAGTCAACACAATCGGTGGTGTTGTTCAACCCGGCAGCAATATTATTGAGATTGTGCCTGAAGATGACGCACTCGTACTGGAAGCCAAAATCTTACCTGCCGACATCGGTTTTATCTATGTCGGCTTAAAATCAAAGATAAAATTCACCGCCTATGACTTTGCAGTGTATGGCGGCCTGGATGCGACCGTTACCCGAATATCCGCCGACACCATCACCGATGAAGAGGGCAATAGCTTCTACATCGCTCGAATCAAGACGGATAAAAATCACCTTGGAACCGAGGCGAACCCGCTCTATCTTCTGCCAGGAATGACCGCGAGTGTCGATATTATCGTTGGCAAACATACTGTGCTCGATTATTTATTGAAGCCTATTCTTAAAGCCAAAGAACTTGCTCTTCGAGAATCCTAAGTCAAATAAAGCTTTACGGTCATTTAGCTGTTGCAACAACTCATTCAAATAAGTATAATCGCTAGCTGTTTATATAACCGCTAACTAATATTATTAGATTTCCCTCACAACAAGGAAATATGTTTAGTGAAACGTCCTTTGATTTTTGTACAAGACCCAAACGCTCTGAAGAACTGGTTAACCGCATGCGGAACTGACTCTAAAGTACTCTACAATCTAGAAGCCTTAAATGAACGCTTTTCACAACAGGAACACATCTTACTCGTTCAACTTTCCGACCTGTCGAACGTTGGGCAGGTAAAGCGTATTGTAGAGCAGGGCTTTGATGTTTTGCTTTTCTCTAACGCTCCCTCGAAAACTGAGGGAATAGCTTTGTTTCAAGCAGGCATAAAAGGCTATCTGAATACCTTTGCGACCACCGAAAGAATTCAACAAGCCTTAACCACGATTGCGGCGGGCAGCATTTGGCTGGGTCCAGAGATTTTGCAATCAATGATTCAATCTGTCGTCACTAACGCGCCACCAGAAGACTCACTCTGGCAGGCACTGCTTACGGAAAGAGAGCTGCAAGTCGCCTTACTGGTTCTCGAGTCTAAAAGTAACAAAGCGATCGCAGAACAACTCGAGATTACTGAACGTACTGTAAAAGCACACATGCACAATATTTTTCAGAAGTTTGAAGTCTCTGACCGACTTTCACTGGCACTAAAAATTAAAAACACACTTTAACCCCCTAAACCTTTCTTTAAACCTTGGATTCGCATAACAAGTGCAATTTACAGGTAGAAAAAAAGGCCAGCTGTAAA
>CAZVPH010000326.1:0-2151 GCA_964628125.1 uncultured Thiosulfatimonas sp.
CGCTTTTGCCGCCTGACGCGCAACCGTGTCTAACAACCATTGTTCGTCTGAGTTGCGTGCAACTTCAATCACTTTCGCGCCGGTTGACATTTTCGCGATAAATTTAGACATCGCTAATGAGATGAATGATCCGGCAAAACCGAAGATCAACGCGAACATGAATAAGCTATTTAGGTTCAGGCTAGTGCCTTCCATGTAGTTGCCTACCCCTAAAATATTCATCGCCAACATCGCCACTGCGATGACGGCCATGTTTGTCAGTAAAAATAAACCAATTCGTTTCATTGAACTCTCCTTATTTAGTGTTCAAAGTTAAGTTTTCAAAAATTAAGCTTTAACGTTCAGCTTTACGTTTAAAAGTGTTTATTATTTATCACTCAGGATAAAGGTAATTTATATGTGTAATATAAGGTTTTTTTATAACCTTTCAAGCTTTATTGATCACAAAGTTATTGTTTTTAAATCATTCACCAAAGTGACCAGGCCTGGTCACTCTGACAACAAATTTGTAAACATCGTTTACCCAATAAAACTAGTTTTTTAACTTTGCCAGCAGTAGTTTATTGACCTGTCCGGGGTTGGCCTGTCCGCCAGACGCTTTCATTATTTGTCCAACAAAGTAGCCCAACATTTTCTCTTGACCGCCTCTGTAAGCTTCAATTTGACTTGGGTTATTTGCCAGCACCTCGTCCACTAAAGCTTCAATGGCCCCGGTATCGGTAATTTGTTTTAATCCTTTGCTTTCGATGATCTCGTCCGCCGATCCTTCTCCTTGCCACATGGCGTCAAAGACTTGCTTGGCAATTTTGCCCGAAATCGTGTTATCCATCATACGAATCATCATGCCGGCCAACAACTCAGCTGTAACCGGCGATTTTTCGACTGACAGACCATCACGATTCAGAGCCGCTGAAAAACCAGAGGTGACCCAGTTGGCGCACAACTTCGGATCTTTACCATCCGTCAAGCTGACCACTTTCTCAAAAAACTCGGCCATCGCACGTGAGCCTGTCAAAACAGCTGCGTCGTAATCGCTTAGATTAAACTCAGAGACAAAACGCGCACGTTTCGCATCCGGCAACTCTGGCATCACCGCTCGCATCGCTTCCACATCCGCCTCGGTGATAATCACCGGCAATAGATCTGGACACGGGAAATAACGATAATCATTCGCCTCTTCTTTCGTCCGCATAGAGCGAGTGACGTCCTTTTCAGAGTCATACAAGCGAGTCTCTTGAACCACTTGCCCACCGCTTTCAATCAACTCTATCTGACGCTCAATCTCAATATCAATCGCTCTCTCAATAAAGCGGAACGAGTTGATGTTCTTCAACTCAGCGCGCGTGCCTAAAGGCTCACCAGGCCGGCGAACTGAGACGTTAGAGTCGACTCGGAAAGAACCCTCCTGCATATTGCCATCGCAAATCCCCAAATATTGCACTAACTCATGCATTTTTTTGGCATAGGCCACCGCCTCTTTTGCCGACGACATATCCGGATCGGACACGATCTCCAGCAACGCAGTACCAGAACGGTTTAAATCGATGCCAGTTTGCCCTGGAACTATGCCATGAACCGATTTACCGGCGTCCTCTTCCAAGTGCGCACGCGTCACACCGATAACTTTTTTAGAACCATCTTCCAGTGTTATCTCTAACTTACCCTGGCCGACGATTGGAAAATCCATCTGCGTGGTCTGGTAGCCTTTCGGTGAGTCCGGATAAAAATAGTTTTTGCGGTCAAACACCGAACGCATTCCTAACTCGGCGTCCAGCGCCAAGCCAAGCATGATCGACTTGCCTAAAACCGCCTGATTTAAGACTGGCAACATACCTGGCATACCCAAATCAATTGGGCAGGCCTGGCTGTTCGGTGCCGCACCGTACTCTGTGGAGGCGCCCGAAAATATTTTTGATTTGGTGGTTAATTGAGCGTGAATCTCTAAACCAATGACAACTTCCCAACTCATGATTGGACTCCTACTGAATTATTGATACTGGGCAGGCATTTTTTTATGCCAATCAGTGACTTGTTGAAACTGATGACCGATATTCAGCAACGTCGCTTCACTGAAATATGGCCCCACAATATGCAGCCCAACCGGACGATTGTTTACAAATCCTGCCGGCACGGACAAAGCGGGCAATCCAG
>CAZVPH010000327.1:0-2150 GCA_964628125.1 uncultured Thiosulfatimonas sp.
TGCGGTGGCGATGATCCAAATATCGTTGGTCATTTAGACTCTCCAGAGAGGGGCGTTATTGGGACAAAAGCTGGGTTGGGAATCGGTTTGCCATGTGGATCCGATTGGCTGTCCGCAAGCTCGCGTTGCAATTGCTCCTCTTGAGCTTCCGTTAAAATGTGCTCAATGCGTTCAGCGGACTGGTGCACTTGTTGTGGTGTCAGTTCGGCGTGCTCTGTTAAATAGTTCTCCCACAAACGGTGACGACGGGTCAATTTTTCAGCCAACTCAAAGCCACTTTCAGTCATCTGAAAACCTTCTGCTGAAGAGGTAATGAATGATTTATTATTCAATTGTTTCAGTGATTTTTGCAGACTTTCAAGAGGCATGCTTCGCAAGGCTTGAATGTCGGCGATGTTAAAGTAGGTGTGTTTAAAATCTTTACGTTCCAGTAACTTGTAGAGGGTACGCAGAGTGTTCTCTTCGGCCACTTTCCGGCGCAGTTTTTGATGCTCTAAATAACGTTTTAGCAAGCCTTTTTCAGGTGCGAACAGAAGCGAGACAACGAACAGGGCGGTTAAGCTGACCACCATCCAAGGGCCGGTCGGCATGGCGGGGGCTAAGTAGGATATCTGGGTGCTGATAACCGCACTGAGTCCGCCTAAGAGCGCCGAAATCATTAGAATATGCGACAGCTGACTGCTCCAATAACGTGCAGCGGCAATTGGAGTCAGTAGGACAGCGGCCATCAACACGACCCCGACCAACTGCAGGCCAACGACTACTGACATGACAATTAATAACGCTAACAGTAACTCATAACGATTTACCGCAACGCCTAGGGTACGTGCGTAAGAGACGCTGAACGCGATCAAACGAAACTTTTGGAAGAAAAGCACTACGCAGGCTAAAACAAAAATCGCGACATAGCTCAAAAGGTTAATGTCTTCTTGTGTCATAGCAGCGGCTTGACCAAAGAGGATTTTATCCAAACCACTCTTGTTGTCGACCTCTAATCCTTGGATGTAGGAGAGCAGCATCAGGCCTAAGGCAAAGAAAAAAGAGAGGGTAATCGCTAAGGCTGCGTCGGCTTTTATTTTGGTGTTTTTAGGCAACCAGTCAATTAGGTAAAACCCAACGAAGCTGGTCGCCACTGCGCCGACAAACATCACCAGAGGGTCACGGCTTTCAAACAGTAAAAATGCCATCATTACGCCGGGTAAAGCAGCGTGTGCCAGTGCGTCACCAATCAAAGAGCGTTTGCGTAAAAAAGCAAAGCCTCCAATGACTGACGCGCTGGTGCCCAATAGGACGCTGCCGATTAAGACCCAGACTAAATTCGCATCATCGAAAGACCAGAATGAGAGCCAGTTGCTCCAAACGGAGGGTGGGTTGAGTAGTGTAAATCCTTCCATAATCTTCTAATCTTCCTAATCCGTGTCGTGAGCTTTATTAAGCTTGGTGCGGTACATCTGTTCGGTTAAATCGTTCAGGAGTGAAAGGCGTCCGCCGTAGGTTTTATTCAGGTTGTCTTTGGTTAAGACCTCCTCGACTGGACCTGCGGCGATTAGGCGAGCATTGATAAAAATAATCCAATCAAAATACTCGCCAACGGTGTTTAGGTCGTGGTGTACGCAGATGATGGTTTTACCTTGCGATTTCAACTCTTTAAACAGCTCAATAATCGCCTGTTCGGTCGCGACATCGACTCCAGCAAAAGGTTCATCCATCAGGTAGAGCGTTGCCTGTTGAGCAAGCGCGCGTGCTAAGAACACCCGCTGTTGCTGGCCACCGGAAAGCTGGCTGATTTGACGATCTTTAAACTCCCACATTTTAAGGTCTTTCAGTGCCTGCTCGGCAATCTCATGGTCGAGTTGGCTGGGGCGTTGCCAGAGTTTTAAATGGCCATGACGCCCCATTAAAACAACGTCGAGTACATTGATCGGAAAGTCCCAGTCAATCTCTTCACGCTGAGGAACATAAGCGGTCGCTTGGCGTTTTTTGGCGAGTGTTTCGCCAAAAAAGCTGACTTCGCCTTCAATGCTGCGCTCTAGCCCCATAATGCCTTTGAGTAACGTGGATTTTCCAGCGCCGTTCGGACCGACAATGGCAATGGTTTTTCCTTCGGGGATTTCAAAGCTGACGTCGGTTAACACGGGTTTATGGTGATA
>CAZVPH010000328.1:0-2146 GCA_964628125.1 uncultured Thiosulfatimonas sp.
GTTTTTAGCAAAGCCTTGAATGGTAAGACAAACGTTAAGGCAGAAGCGCTACTTGGTTCAAACCTGATTTCTCTGGCAGACCAAACATAATGTTCATATTTTGGATCGCTTGTCCTGCCGCCCCCTTGACGAGATTATCGATCACAGAGGTGATGACCACGACCTTTCCACCCGGCGGACAATAGACCGCCATGCGACACATATTGGAGCCTTTCACCATCCGAGTTTCGGGCAAACTGCCGGCCGGCATCACGTCGACAAAAGGCTCATCTGCGTACGCTTTTTCATAAAGCGCCTGCAATTCAACCTGAGTCTTATCGGTGTTGAGTGTCGCATAAATGGTTGACTCCATGCCGCGCACCATCGGCACTAAGTGAGGCACAAAAGTGAGGCCTATCGATTGGCCACTCAATTGTGCTAACTTCTCTTTCATCTCTGGTAAATGACGATGCCCGCCGACGCCATAAGCTTTGAAGCTTTCGCTCATTTCAGCGCCCAGCATCGCCACACTGGCGCCCTTGCCTGCGCCACTGACGCCGGACTTGCCGTCCGCGATAATCGAATCAGCATTGACCAGGCCTGCTTGCAGCAGAGGCAAAACTCCCAATAAAATACTTGTAGGGTAACAGCCCGGATTGGCAATGAGTTGAGCGTGTTTGATTTTTTCACGGTAATATTCTGGCAAACCATACACCGCTTCGGCCATCAACGCGTCGCTGGCAGGCTCAATCCCGTACCATTTCTGCCAAACAGCAAGGTCTTCAATTCTAAAATCTGCCGCCAGGTCAATGACCTTAACGCCTTTGGCCATCAACTCGGCGGCCATACTCATGGCCACGCCGTGCGGTGTCGCAAAAAACACCACGTTACAGGTGGCTAACGTCTCAATTTCGGGGACCGAAAAGCGTAGATCGTAAATGCCGCGTAAGTTTGGGTACATATCCGCCACCGCCACACCTTCTTCACTGCGCGATGTAATCATAGTGACCTCTGCGTAAGGGTGACTGGCTAAAGTTCTTAACAGCTCGACCCCGGTGTAGCCCGTACCGCCAACGATTCCAACTTGAATTTTTTGGTGTGTCATTTTGACTCTCTTCCTATCGACGTTTCTGTCTATCTGACTGTATTTTAATCTTTTAAAAACAGGACTTAATCTATCGGGGCATCCACTTGGCGGGATTCAAACGGCTATTTTACTCAAAAACAACACAATATTTTCATTAATGTCTCTCGCCAGTCGCTTTCATTTACCGACTCATCAAGCCGACCTGCAGCAAACTTATGCGTTCAGATTGAAACAATAGTATAAAAATTACGCGCGTGGTCAATAAGCCACGCCCTTTTTAGACAACATGGGCTCACTTAAAGTACATCAGCGCGATTACAACCACGACGCCGTTGCAAAATCACTTCTGTGCGAGTTTAGTTGCCCCGCGCTTTGCGCGTAAACTGATCGCGCGTTTGTAAATCCGGCTCGTCGACCCACAGAGGTGAATCGCCTGACTGCCAAACGGGACGATTTTTCATGGCGGATGCAAACAACTCGGAACTTAAAAAAGAGTCTAGCCAAGCGCGCAGTGTAGGGTAATTCGCGGTGTCAAACCACGTTTTATCCACTTGAGCAAACTGACGTATAAATGGAAACAGCGCTACATCCACCAGGCCTGTTTGATTTTTAAAGAGCTTGGGCGCGAGCTTTTCTTGGAAGCCCTGATTCTGCGTTGTCTTTATGAAACCAGCTTCCAGCCTCTCTTCTAACCGTTGCAGAAACACCTCGCCTTGCTCTCGGTAGAACTCTGGCGGTCTCTCAGGGAAGCGGTCCGCGTACTTATAGTGATCTAAGTGCGCTTTAAACTCGTCATCACACTGGTCGATCAGCGCCATCATCTCCGTGAAATCTGCGTCCGTCTCTGCGGGCAGCCACTTCAATGGGTCACTTTGCGCTAAGGCCCACAACATAATATCCCGACTTTCATCAATCACCTCGCCATTCGGCAAGATTAAAACTGGCACCGTGCCTTTGGGGGAGGCTGTTAGCATCTCTGCCGGCTTATCCCAAAATACAATTTCACGTTGCTCTACCTGCACTTTCGAGGCGACAATCGCCATTCGAGCTCGCATCGCGTATGGACAACGCCGATAAGAG
>CAZVPH010000329.1:0-2102 GCA_964628125.1 uncultured Thiosulfatimonas sp.
AGTCCTCTAGTTAGGACAAACCAACTACTTAAGTGTGACTCTGGCAAATTTACGCTTGCCTACTTGATAGACAGCCGCAGTTCCCGTAGCGATAACCTGACGACTGTCTTCAACTTTTTCGCCATTGATCTTAACAGCACCTTGCTTGGTCATACGGTGCGCGTCAGATACGGAACCTACCAGGCCTGCTTCTTTCAACAGATTGGCTAAGGGCATTTCGCCCTCTAGAGTAACCTCATCCATTTCGTCTGGAATGGCGTTTTTACTGAATCGGGCTTCAAAGTCGGCCAGCGCACTGTTTGCCAATGCTTCGGAGTGGAAACGAGTGATTATTTCCAATGCCAACTTAACCTTAACATTGCGCGGATTTTCTCCGTCCGCGACGGCTTGCTTTAATCCCTCGATGGTTTCCAGTGATTCAAAACTTAACAACTCGTAGTAACGCCACATCAGTTCATCGGAGATGGACATGATTTTGCCAAACATATCATTTGGCTCATCTTTAATACCGATGTAGTTTTTTAACGACTTTGACATTTTCTGAACGCCGTCCAACCCCTCTAACAATGGCATTGTCAGAGTGCATTGCTGTGGCATGCCGTACTGGCCTTGTAGGGTACGCCCCATTAATAGGTTAAATTTTTGGTCGGTACCGCCCATTTCAATATCGGCTTGTAACGCAACCGAATCATACCCTTGCACTAAAGGGTATAAAAATTCGTGAATCGCGATGGGTGTATTGCTTGCGTAGCGCTCTCCAAAATCATTTCGTTCTAGCATGCGCGCGACGGTCATCTTACCGGCTAACTGAATCAAGTCAGCGGCCGACATTTTTGCCATCCACTCAGAGTTAAAGACAATCTTAGTTTTCGTTGGATCGAGGATTTTGAAGACTTGCTCTTTATAGGTTTCCGCATTTAACAACACCTCTTCGGCGGTTAAAGGTGGACGTGTAACACTTTTACCTGAGGGATCGCCAATAGTGGCGGTAAAGTCGCCGATCAAAAATAGAATTTCATGCCCCAAGTCTTGCAACTGTTTCAGCTTATTAATTAACACCGTATGACCAAGATGCAAATCAGGCGCTGTCGGATCAAACCCTGCTTTGATGCGCAACGGCCTTCCTAGCGCAAGCTTTTCAATTAACTCTTTCTCGACCAAAATTTCTTCTGCGCCACGCTTAATAATGGCAAGTTGCTCTGCGACTGTTTTCATTTTTCTATCTAATCTTATTTTATTGAATTTTAAAGGCAGCTTATAAAGTAGAAAACTGCTTGATGTCATGCATTGTGCGCGTTAAACACCGCCACACAAGACTGTGTCGGTGTTTAACGCCAGCTTTCCGGTAAGTTGCGATACCGATGTTAAATTATTGGCTTGCAGATAACGTGCAATTCCGGCATTGACCTTTTTAACCAGCAATGGATCTTTAGCGATGGCTGTGCCGAGAGCGACCATTGAGGCGCCGGCTAAGAAAAACTCGATGGCGTCTTCTGCGCTGGCAATGCCGCCCAAACCAATAATCGGAATATTATGCAGTTTCGCCACTTGATAGACTTGATGAACTTTTAACAGTGCAATAGGTTTAATAGCAGGCCCTGACAGTCCGCCCTGGTTATTACCTAAGGTGGGCGTGCGAGTGTGAATATCAATCTGCATGCCCATCAATGTATTAATGGCGGACAGCGCATCGGCACCGGCCTCAATCACGCGACGCGCGCCTTCGGCAATATCTGTTTGATTCGGCGACAACTTTACAATCAACGGCTTTGTGGTGTTGGTACGACACGCTTCAACCACTCTCGCCGCCATATCGGGGTCATTTCCAAAGGCCGCGCCCCCTTCTTTAACGTTGGGGCAAGAGATATTGATTTCCATGGCCGGCAGATCGGTTTGATCAAATAAACGCACAATCTCGGCGTACTCTTCAATGCTTGAGCCCGAAACGTTGATAATAAACTGTGATTGACTCATATCGAGTTTAGGCAAGTAATCCTTAATAACCGAATGCGCGCCTGGGTTTTGCAGGCCGATGGAGTTCAGCAGCCCGGAAGCAGTTTCCATCACTCTGTCGGGCTTATTACCCAACTTGGGCTCCAAGG
>CAZVPH010000330.1:0-2098 GCA_964628125.1 uncultured Thiosulfatimonas sp.
AAGAAACGCCGCGCCCAAAGGCCAGACGTAGAGTTCTGAGCGGTGACGGTAGTTATGAATCTCATGCTCGCTGGATTCGAGTTGATTGATGTGCTGGTAAATTTGTTGAAGACTTTTGGTGTCATTGGCCTGAAAAGATTCACCGCCGGTGGCGGCCGAAATTTGTTTCAAGGCTTCAGTATCCACTTCAGACTTGCCTGCTAAGAACAGATCCAAACCGGTTTTGTCCAGAACGCGTCCGACCGCAACGGTATAAATCTTTAAACCTAATTTGTTGGCCATCTGCGCCGCCTGCAAAGGGTCGACTTGACCTGCGTTGTTGGCGCCGTCGGTCATCAGGACCAGCACCGCTTTAGTGCCCTGGTTTTGACTGGATTGCTTGACTTTTTCGAGGTGTTTTAATGTTAAGCCAATGGCGTCACCGATGGCGGTATTGTTGCCGGCCATACCAATCTCTGTCTCATCTAATAATGTTTTGACCGTTTTTAAATCGTAGGTTAAGGGGCTTTGCAAAAATGCTTGTGTGCCAAAGACAATCAGTCCGATTCGGTCGCCTTTACGCTGCTCAATAAATTGAGAGACCACGGACTTCACCGCCACTAAACGATCAACGTCTTCACCGTTTAAGTACATGTCTGCTTTGCGCATACTGCCAGATAAATCCACCGCCAACATTAGCTCTTTGCCACTGACCTCGAAAGGCGTTGGGCTTAAATACCAAATCGGGCGCATCGCCGCCAAAATCAACAATAGCCACAATAGGATAAAGAGGGGTGGAATGCTGGTTCGCTTTTGACTGTCTTCAATTAGCCGAGTTTGTGTCATCTGCTCGGCCACCCGTGCCATAATTTGCGGTGCCAGCAAAGGGCGCTGCTGTTTTGACACCGGTCGGATCAGACGACGAATAATCCACGGCAAAGGCAGCAGAAAGAGCATCCAAGCCGAGAGAAACTCAATCTCATTCAAGTTGGTTAAAACGGTAAAAACATCCATTATTGATGATGTCCTTTAATCCATTTTTCGGCGTATTGATGCCAAGCGGTGAGAAGGTGCTGGTTGGCTTTCAGTTCACCAGGATCGGTCGCTGGCGCTTGATAGGCGCGTGTAAATAACTCATTTAAGAGGGGGGGTTGTTCAATGTAATGGGCGTTGTCTTTTAAAAAATCTAACCAGGCCTGGTCACTTAATGGCGCGACTGCTTGTCGGCCGTAAGTGGTCAAGGCGACTTGTTTCAAGAGGCGATTAATCGCCAACATCTGTTCATTAAAGCTGTTTAGTCCATCTTTTGATTGATCGTTCGGTGCTTTTGACTGCATTATAAGACGCAACTCTTTTTGCGCTTCCAGACGATAAGCGTTGCGACGGCGCTGTTCACGTAAATACCACGCCACACCCATCAGTACAAACATAAAGCTTGAAATCAAAACCCAACTTGAGAACGCCAACGGCCACCAAGTGATCGGTTCTGGCAGTTGAATATCCTGAAGCTGGTTTAACAGTTCGAGTTGTTGTTCGGTGAGTGCCATTTATAGAAATGCTCCAGGATGCGCTGTGATTTGGATTTCGCGGTGCGCTTGAAACCGATGAACAGCCAGATACGTCAAGCCGTAAAAATAGACTGCGCAACCCATCATACAAGAACCTTTAAACGCATTAAGCTTTCCAGTGGGTCTTCGTGGGTGCCAATTTCAAGAAGTGGCAACTTCATCTGCCGAAACTGTTCTTGCATGGTTTGCCATTGTTGTGCGTAAATCTCAGCGTAATTGTCACGTGTTTTCCGACGAAAACTGTCAAGTTTCAAAAGGGGATCAGTCTCAAAACTGAGGGTTAAACTGAGCCATCCAAGTTTTGGCAGTTTTTTTTCTAAAGGATCAAATAGATGAATCGCAATCACCTCACTGTGTCGTGACACGTTGCGAATCATTGCCAAACTCTGCTCCGAAAGTTGCAGTAGATCACCAATTAAAAACAGTTTACTGCCCGGTTTTACCACTTGCGAAAGATGTTTTAAGGGCTGCTGCCATGTTTGTGAGTCGGATTGACCCGGTCGGGTCAAAACCGATTGCAACTGCACCGCTTCTTGTAAACTGCGTAATAC
>CAZVPH010000331.1:0-2096 GCA_964628125.1 uncultured Thiosulfatimonas sp.
ATCTTTAGCGCCCGGTTGATTGATTAAGTGCTGACTCTGAATCGCCCTTAAGGCCGCGACCTTATCGCGGTAAAAAGCAGCACGTTCAAACTCAAGCGTCTCGGAAGCCTGCTCCATCTTCTGCCCGAGCGTTTCAATCACGCTAAAACTCTTACCTTGCAGAAACATCAAGGTGTGCTCAACGTCTTCTTGATAAGCTTCTTGAGTAACCAAGCCTTCGACACAAGGACCGGAGCAGCGTTTAATTTGATACTGCAAACAAGGTCTTGAACGATGGTTAAACGTGCTTTCGGCACACTGACGAACTGGGAATATTTTTTGCAGTGCTTGCAAAGTTTGATGCACCGCCGAGGTGTTAGGAAACGGACCAAAGTAGTCACCGACTCGTCGCTTGGCACCGCGATGATAACTCAATGATGGATAAGCTTTACCCGTCGAGACATATATATAGGGGTAGGATTTGTCGTCTCTAAACAAAATATTATATTTAGGCTTGTGACGTTTAATCAACGTATTCTCAAGAATCAACGCTTCGCTTTCGGTGTCGGTCACGGTGACTTCGACCTTGGCGATTTGCGAGACCATCGAGGCGGTTTTAATCTCGTCGTGTTGCTTTTTAAAGTAACTGCTGACGCGACGCTTTAAATTTTTAGCTTTGCCCACATAGATAATCAGACCTTTGCTATTCAACATTCGATAGACGCCCGGACGCTGCGTCAGCTGCGCTAAAAACGCTTCAACATCAAACGCCAGAGGTGCAGAACCAGCTTTATTTTCAGATAGCAAAACAGCGTCGGCCGTTATTTTTGCCGTACTTTCTTCTGAAACCGCAGCTTCGGTCGCCGCATTTTTTAATTTAGGTGTATTTTCTTGGGTCATAGACTCGAACAGGGTAGAATTACAAAACTTTGAAATTATTCAATTATTATAAGGCATTCACAATGGAACAAGAGTCTCAAACATCCGGAAATAACTTTAACCGCCTCGCCAAAGCCGTTGAATCGCTGGTCAAACAAGAACGCTGGACCCGCCGCTTTGCCAATATTTTAAAATTAGCGATCGCCGGTTACGTTATTTTCCTGATCTACCTTGCCACTCAAGGTCTCGGCAAACTCGACCAGATGGAGGGTGCGAGTGCCGGTAAGGAACACGTTGCCGTCATTCGCATCGAAGGCCCAATTATGCCGGGAAGCAAAATCAGTGCAGAGAAAATTAACCCTTTGCTCGAGAAAGCCTTTAGTAACCCTTTGAGCAAAGCCGTGATCATCAAAGCCAACTCGCCAGGCGGTAGCCCAGTTCAGTCGGCGATGATTAACGATGAAATTACCCGCTTAAAAAAATTGCATAACAAACCCGTGTACGTCGTCATTGAAGACCTGTGTGCATCGGGCTGTTATTACATTGCGGTCGCTGCCGATGAAATTTACGCCAATCGTGGTTCGATGATTGGCTCGATCGGTGTGCGTATGGATTCGTTTGGTGTAACAGACTTAATGGAAAAAATGGGCATTGAAAACCGCTCTATGCATGCCGGAGAGCATAAAACCTTTATTGACCCTTTCAGTCCAAAAGACGAAGAGGGCCGAGCGTTTTTTCAGAAGAACGTTTTAGAGAAAACCCACCAGCAGTTTATTTCTGTAGTGCGTGAAGGCCGTGGCGATCGCATTAAAGAAACCAAAGACACTTACACAGGCTTGGTCTGGCTGGGTGATGATGCGCTGGAAAATGGCATGATTGATGGCCTAAGTGATTTAAATGGATTGGCCAGAGATGTGATTGGTGTGAACAGCATCCGTTATTACCAGGGTAACAAGAGCTTTATTGAAGAGATTATGAGCGACATTACTTCTGAAACATCCAGCAAGCTCTCTCTTTATTTAAACAGCCTGCATTAAGATCTGAAGCATTAAAACCGTGCTTCTAAGGTAAACAACTAGCCCGTCGTATTATCGACCAGGCCTGGTCGATAATAACGCACTGTTTAAGAAACTAAACCTTACGTTGAACAACAAAAAAACCTGATTGAATCAGGTTTTTTTGTCGATACATTCAAGTCGTAAGTGCAACAGTTCCAGTTTCCCAGAACACCTCATTTG
>CAZVPH010000332.1:0-1778 GCA_964628125.1 uncultured Thiosulfatimonas sp.
AAACCCACTCGCATGAAGAGAATGGTAAAACGGTAGCAAAAAGACATTGTAAATATTTAATGCATCTTTACCCAGCGTTTTTATTCAGATTCTTTGCTCTGCGACTTTGCTCAAAAATTTTAGGAGAAAACAGATATGCGCTACTCTCATTTTTTACCCCTTTTCATGATGACACTTTTGGTGTCCGGGCCTGCGGTCGTTCACGCAGACGCGTCCAAGCTTAAGGTGAATATCACCCCCAAGATCGCCTCGATCACAGTGAAACACCAAGGCAAACCCATCACCATTCAACGCAATCAAGATACACAAAACAAAATTATTGAGGATTACGCCCTGACCTCACGAGAGTGCCCTCCTTTCTGTGTGCAACCTATGCAATTGTTGCCTGGAGTGAATACCGTGGGCGAAATTGAGATGTTAGACTTTTTAACGCGCGTGGCAAAGGGTGACGATACTCTACTCATTATTGACTCAAGAACCCCCGACTGGGTTGCTAAAGGCACGATTCCAAGCGCCGTCAACATCCCTTGGACACAACTGCACCGTGAAGCCGCGTCTTTCGAACCGATTGTTATTGAAGGCTTGTTAACAGATCGTTTTGGCGCAACCGTTGAAGATGGTATTTGGGATTTTTCAAAGGCTAAAGAGCTGGTGATGTTCTGTAATGGTCCTTGGTGTGGTCAGTCGCCGACCAATATTAAAACCTTGGTCAGCATGGGTTACCCTGCAGATAAAATCCATTGGTACCGTGGCGGTATGCAGGCATGGACGTCGCTAGGCTTGACGACGGCTAAGTAAGCGCCGTCGTTGCATTCGATTGAATGGATTTAATTCAACGAAAGGTCGACCGACGCAGCGTCTAACCTCGACCTTTCACTCCACCGTTAACTTTATAGTAACGAAGGTTACACCGATTCTTATACTTAATGGGTTTACAGAGGTCATTTAACACCAAACCTAAGCCATAACTGACCAGGCCTGGTCATTCATCATTGGTTTTCAACACCTGAACAACATCATCTAATTCAGCCTATTCAAACCTTCTGTTATTAACGCTCCGCGCTTTATCTCTTTATCACAATTTCTTGCTCGCCTCAGCTCATAAGAGTTTGACACCCTTATCCTAAACGCTTTTAGCGGTTTGCGTCTGCCCCAATGCTGGCGTCTGTTCAGGGTCAAACAGTTGATAGCGATTTTTTCCGGCTTGTTTTGCATAGTACATGGCCTCATCCGCCTGTTGGATGAGCCGTTCCGCGTCGACCGTTCTGTTCTGGGGATAAAAAGTCACGCCAATACTTGCACCGACCGTGACTTGTTGCCCTTCATACTCCATCGGTAAAGAGACCGCAGAGAGCACTTTAGTGAGGATGGGCAGTGCATCCTCTTTCTGGTGCAGATCATTTAGGAGCAGCACAAACTCATCGCCACCTAATCTCGCGACCGTGTCCGTCTCTCGTACCACCGCTTTCATATTGTTTGCGACATGAATCAATAACTGGTCATCTACCTCGTGCCCCAAGGTGTCATTCACTACTTTAAAACCGTCTAGGTCTAAAAAGAGCACCGCCACCATGCTCTGATTACGATCTGATTTCGCCAACGCTTGCACCATCCGGTCGGTGAGCAAGAGTCGGTTCGGCAGGTCGGTTAAGAGATCATAATTCGCCGTATGCTCCAGCTGTTTTTTATACTGTTTTTCTAAGGTGATGTCCGTAAACATCCAGATATAATGCGTGCAGTTGTCATAAGGATGTGGCACCTTGGTCACGTTTAAAGAG
>CAZVPH010000332.1:1788-2092 GCA_964628125.1 uncultured Thiosulfatimonas sp.
AGAGGCCAAGAAAGCACTGCCCGACTTTTTCTGCAGCCAAAGTTCACCGGTCCAGTGCTCTTTGTACATCAATCTCTCTTCGACATCTTCGTAAATTTCTGGCGGGTGTTGCTCTGACCGTAGAAAATGACTCTTTTTGCCTAAAGCGTCTTCACGTTCATAACCAGTGATCTTTTGAAACGCTTGGTTGACGTCAATGATCTCAAACGCATCGTTGGTCAAGATAATCGACTCGTTGGCGTGACTGAACACAGAAGCCGACATCAGCAACTCAAACTCGCTTCTTTTGCGCTCTGTAATGTCT
>CAZVPH010000333.1:0-2073 GCA_964628125.1 uncultured Thiosulfatimonas sp.
GATGCGAAGAGTCGATGTGTTTAATGCTTTTTACGAGCCGCACCACAAGTCTTAAATCGACCAGAGCGTTATCAAACACCGCGCACTAATTTTATGGCGGGTTACTCCTGCCATGCTCTTTAGAGAAAACTGGAGAGCTGCTTAAGACTCAGGTGATTTACAATAACTTTAAACCTCAATATTGCTAACCCCTTAACCCTTTAGTGCACGACTAAAAAGAGTTTTTATGAATCGTTCCATGCACCGCTTTGACACCATTAACGTTATCCCTTTAATTGATGTGATACTGGTTCTGCTCGCCATTGTTCTCACCACTGCCAGCTTTATAGTGAAAGACAACCTAAAAATCGAGTTGCCTGAAACGTCCAGCACCCAAACCTACGTGCCACCGGCCGATCAAATTCCCGTCAACTTTCATATTGATCAGCACAATCAACTCTACTTAAATGAAGAACCACAAACACTCGAGTTTGCTGAGCAATTTTTAACGACACTCCCCAAAGAACAGGTTATCGTACTGCAGGTTGATAAAAAAGCAGAGTTTGGCAGCTTTGTCGGCTTGATTGACTCACTCAAAGCGCAAGAGCTCAATAACTTAACCATTCTTACCAAAGCTCAAACCAGCGGTTTGTAGACGGAACTGCATGAAAACGACTCGCCTCTCTTTTATTATCGCTGTCTTAATTTATGGTAGTTTGCTGCTTGGCGGTTACTGGCTCTTCTCTGTCGAGGTGAAAAAGCCAATCGAACCATTGGAAGAGACGCGCGCTTTGCCAGTCAACTTAACCATGTTCCAGTCCACGCCAGAGCCAACGCCTGAACCCACTCCTCCAGAAACCGTGAGCCAACCCATAACAGAGCCGCTGGTCGAACCTGAGACAGTTCCAGAACCTGAACCTACGCCAGAGCCTAAGGTGTTACCAAAACCTAAGCCTGTTCCAACTCCCAAACCCGAGCCACTTCCAGAGCCGCCACCAAAGCCAACTCCTGAACCTCCAAAACCTAAGCCCGTGGTGGAAAAGCCAAAGGTAACTGCACCACCGACGCCTCCTAAAAAAGTAACGTCTAGTCCGGCGCCAACTGTAGAAACCACGCCTGCAAAAAACAGTAAACAGCCACCGTCTGAGGTTAAGCCTGTTCCCCCACAACACAGCGCGCAGCAGGTTGCTAATGCAGAGCAAAATTACTTGTCCGAGTTAAGAAGCGAGATTTTAATCCACGCCCAAAACACCTACCCACGGCAGGCCAAACGCCGACAATGGCAAGGCGTGGTCACGCTCTCCTTCACGCTACTGCCAAACGGCAGAATCACTGGCCTAAGCATTCAAGAGTCCTCTGGCCGACAACTGCTCGACGATGCTGCCACCAGCATTGTGCAACAAAGAATGAACAATCAATTTCAGGCATTTCCGCCCGAAATTGACCGTAAAGAGTGGAAAATCAGCATTCCAGTCAGCTATCACTTGTATTAAAGTGCAACGAAACCAATAAACCGAGTTGTTGAACTCTATATACTAAACCGCTAATCAGCCTATCCGCTTAACGGCTCACCTGCTGAACAGCGCACACTTTACACCGCGCATGGATAATTCGTTTACATCACATAAAATTAGGAGCGTTTCGTGGATTACACCTTGCCAACTAAGACAATAGAAGAGACCAAAGCCGATTTAGTCAAACGCTTCACCCACTTTACTGACCCAAAAGACCGCTATAGATATCTGATTGATATGGGCAAACAGTTGCAGATGCTCGATGAAAGTTTTCAGACGGAAGAGAACCGTATCCACGGTTGCCAATCTCAGGTTTGGATTCTGATTGAAGAGAAAGAGGGTCGTCTCTTTATGCAGGCCAAAAGTGATGCGGCGATTGTGTCAGGGTTGATTGCGCTCTTATTGAGAATTTATCACGGCCGAACGGCTGAAGAAGTGGCGACGACTCCTTTAGATTTTTTAGGTGAGATGGGTCTTTTACAACAACTCTCTCCCAACCGCTCCACCGGTTTGTATCACATGATTAAACGCATCCAGGCAGAAGGCCAAAAACGACGCAAACAAGCGTAAATCAGACTTT
>CAZVPH010000334.1:0-2070 GCA_964628125.1 uncultured Thiosulfatimonas sp.
CAAAATCGCACTACGTTACCCCCAGAGAGCGCGTGCTGGAGATGGTCGAGCAGGTAAAAGTGGAACTGGTTGAGCGATTGGCGGAGCTGCGTTCAATGAGCAAACTGGTCGAGGCGCAACGTCTTGAAGAGCGCACTCGGCTGGACATTGAGATGATGGTCGAACTGGGCTATTGCCAAGGAATCGAAAACTACTCGCGTTATCTCTCCAAACGCGAAGCTGGCCAAGCGCCTCCAACCTTAATGGACTATTTCCCTCAAAACTCGCTGTTGGTGATTGATGAAAGTCACGTCACCATTCCACAAATTGGTGGCATGTACAAAGGTGACAGATCGCGTAAAGAGAACTTGGTCAACTACGGTTTTAGACTGCCGTCTGCATTGGACAATCGACCGATGATGTTTGAAGAGTTTGAACGCGCTATGCCACAAGCCATTTTTGTCTCGGCCACGCCCGGAAAATACGAAGCCGAACACTGCGCCACCATGGTCGAACAGGTGGTGCGGCCAACCGGATTGCTTGACCCTATTATAGAAGTGCGTCCCGCCTTAACCCAGGTAGACGATCTATTGGGCGAAATTCGCTGGCGTGCCGAAGCGGGACAACGAATTTTAGTGACCACTTTGACCAAGAGAATGTCAGAAAACCTCACCGAATATTTTGAAGACCACGGCGTTCGCGTGCGTTATCTGCACTCGGACATTGATACGGTCGAGCGCATCGAAATCATCCGAGATCTGCGTCTTGGTGAGTTTGATGTGTTGATCGGGATCAACCTATTGCGAGAGGGATTGGACATTCCAGAAGTCGCTTTGGTCGCGATTTTAGACGCTGATAAAGAGGGGTTTTTACGTTCAGAACGCGCCCTGATTCAAACCATCGGCCGCGCCGCCCGAAACATCGAAGGCAAGGCGATTTTGTACGCCGATAAAATCACCAAATCCATGAAAACCGCGATGGATGAGACCGAACGTCGACGTGAAAAACAGATTCAACACAATCTAGACCACGGCATTACACCGCAAGGGTTAAATAAAAAAGTCAGTGATATTTTAGAAGGCAATCCCTACTCTACAAAACCAACCAGGCCTGGTAAGTCCGCCAAAGTCGCCGAAACCAAACGCGATTACGAACCCTACCAAAAACCGCAATCACACGCCGAGCAGTTAAGTCAGCTCAAAAAACTCGAAAAACAGATGTACAAAGCGGCCAAAGAGTTAGACTTTGAAACCGCCGCCCAGCTTAGAGATGACGTTAAATCCCTAAAAGCCAACATGGTTGGCATTGGCGATTTGCGCTAAATAACCTCAGCCATCATGATCGCGTTTGGCGCGGTAATCCCAAACTCAGCGTCATGATTGTGTTTGATGCGGTAACCCGAAGCTCAGCGTCATGATTGTGTTTGATGGGCTAACCCGAAGCTCAGCGTCATTATCGCGCTTGACGCGGTAACCTCGTACAGCCTTTGGAGATCCCCGGCTCGAGCCCGAGGAGGACGGTGTTTGTTCATTTAATACGGTCTTTTTTATTCAACATTACGCATTTACCTTCAAACTTAAACCATCCGACCGGGTGGTTTAAGCTTTTTCTGCCCTAGCTTTGAGTTATCTCTCATCAGACTTTCTTCAGGCTCTCATTAGGTAAGCGTCGTTAAGATTGTCTATTAAACCTGTCTTCTTTACGTATGTACGCCAACACTCTGTATAATGCACGTTAAAATTTAGACACACTAAGATAAAAGGTTAAAAACTGATGGATTCAAAATTAATAAACCAGCCAAACGATCGTACGAGTGTTCATGACGACGAAATTGATCTGTTTGAGTTGTGGAATGGATTGGTGGAAGAGAAATTAACAATTCTGGTCAGTTTGGTCAGTGTTCTTATTATTGCGGCTCTGTACGCTTTTAGCGTGAAACCAGTTTATCAGGCCGAATCTTATTTACTCCCGCCGTCTTTAGAGAAAGTTTTACCAATGAATGAGTTGGCTATTGTGTTGTATGACAATGCCAATGCCAATGCCAATGCCAATGCCAATGCCAATACGCCGCAATCGGTGTTTGATCAATTT
>CAZVPH010000335.1:0-2025 GCA_964628125.1 uncultured Thiosulfatimonas sp.
ACGACAACTAATAAAGAACCGTTCACCGGCGTGTTGCTGCGTACCTCGATGAGAGCGCCGGTAGTTAAACCAATCGAAGCTAAGTACCTTAGTTCTTCTGGACTGCGATTTTTAATGCGCTTCAGCTGAACCGCCCTATTCAGCTCCACGTCATTTAATGAAATCCACTCCTGTTTATCCACTACACCGTCTATGGTCGGAATTGGCGCGCCATGAGGGTCGTGCGTGGGTTGTCCAAGAACGTCCCACATGCGATTGGCTAACTTATCTGAAATCGAGTGTTCTAGAATTTCGGCTTCTGCATCGACTTCATCCCAAGAGTAGCCTAATCGTTCGACCAAATACTGTTCTAAAATTCGGTGTTTACGAATCATGTTTAATGCGATTAACCGACCGGTTTCTGTTAAATCCACACCATAATACGGCGCATAGTTGATATAACCTTTATCCGACAATTTTCTCAGCATATTGGAAACCGACGCTTGCGAAATCGCCAGTCTTTCGGCAATCGCAGAGGTTTGTACCCCTTTATCAGAAGGGGTTCGATCCTCTAACTTATAAATGATCTTTAAATAATCTTCTAACGCTTTCGACACCATAATGCTTTCCTTAATACGTAAACAACTGGCTTACTCTGAACCTTTTTCTTAAGTTTCCTGCCTAAGTATATTCCCTAGATTAGCTTAACAGGTGACGCCAAAACAAAGCTACAGTCAAGAATTAAACCGGGATAGGACTAGGGATTCAGCTGAGTCATCATCTCGCGCACCACATCAGCATCCGGAAATGAAAACAGGTATAGCACCAAAAAAACCATCATAAAGAAAACACGGGTGACGCTTTTAAATGGGATTCGCGGGTGACTGACAACCGCAAGCGCCAGGCCAGAAACAATCCCGCCACTGGCTCCGAGGGTGGCGGCCATCATCGCCAATAAAGCGCCAAATGCCATAACGTAATAGTGCCAAGTAAACTTTGCTTTTTGCTCATTCATTGCTAATATCTCTTTCACTCTAATGTAGAGGCTATAGTACAAGAAAAGCCACTTTAAAACCCCTCTATTTCAATCAGAGCTTGTATTTATGGGCGTTCATTTCCGCCTGTTTTTTAGCACTTGCTTGACGCTCTGACATGTAACTTGATCACAAGGAGATCTATGAAAAATTCAATTGTCGTCATCGGCCTAGGCGAATTAGGCAGTGTTTTTGCCCGTGGTTTTTTGCGTCTGGGCTACCCAGTTCAAGGCATCACGCGTCAAATGGACAAACAAGCCATTGCAATGCAGATTCCACAGCCAACCGCGGTTTTAATCTCAGTCGGTGAAGCGGACATTGCCAAAACGTTGGCCACTTTGCCATCGCAATGGTTAGATAAAGTCATTTTGATTCAAAATGAACTGTTACCACGTGACTGGAAGGCCGCTGCCATTGAAAATCCAACCGTGATGTCGGTTTGGTTTGAAAAGAAAAAAGGTATGGACAGCAAAGTGGTACTGCCCTCACCGGTTTACGGTCCACACGCCAAATTAGTGTTTGAAGCGTTAGCGCAACTTGAGTTGCCAAGTTTTATTTTGGACTCAGAGGCCGAGTTAAATTATGAATTGGTGCGTAAGAATCTCTATATTTTAACCACTAACATCGCGGGATTGGAAGCCGGTGGCACCGTCGCAGAACTGGCCGAACACCACGCTGAACTGATGCAGGCGGTTGCAGACGATGTTTTGAAGATTCAAGACTGGTTAACCGGCAATAAAAACGACCGTGCACGATTAATGGCTGGACTTACAGAGGCCTTTAAAGGTGACCCAGACCATGGTTGTATGGGACGCTCAGCGCCGGCGCGTTTAAAACGTGCCGTCGGTTTTGCTGAACAAGCGGGGTTGGAGGTTGCAACCTTAAACCGCATCGCTAAACAGTGTTTATAAAACGACCAGGCCTGGTCGTTTTATAATTCACAGCCATCTAAAAATAAATCACTCGACGGCATCGAACGATGCGGCAACAGATTATAAAAAGTCATAAAAAA
>CAZVPH010000336.1:0-2015 GCA_964628125.1 uncultured Thiosulfatimonas sp.
TGGCCAATGACCCCAACTCTTTAACTGGACAGTATTTGAGTGGCGTGCGCAAAATTGCTATTCCAGAAACACGCTTGCCACCGCAGAAAGACAAATGGCTGACCATTAAAGGCGCCAGTGGCAATAACCTGCAAGACGTTGAGTTATCGATTCCTGCCGGTTTACTAACCTGTGTCACCGGTGTTTCAGGCTCGGGTAAATCGACGTTGATTAACGGCACCTTGTCAAAACTGGCGGCCAACATGCTTAATAAAGCGATGCACACGCCGGCGCCTTATAAATCGGTGCATGGTATGGAGCATTTTGATAAATCTGTCAACATCGACCAAAGCGCCATAGGCCGGACACCGCGTTCGAACCCTGCGACTTATACAGGGTTATTCACACCTATTCGCGAGCTGCTGTCGGCAACCCCGGAAGCCCGCGCGCGTGGCTATACGCCTGGGCGTTTTAGCTTCAACGTCAAGGGCGGACGCTGCGAAGCCTGTCAAGGCGATGGCGTAATTAAAGTTGAAATGCACTTTTTACCCGATGTGTATGTGCCGTGCGATCTGTGCAGTGGCGCGCGTTACAACCGTGAGACTTTGCAAGTACAGTACAAAGGCAAAAACATCCATGAAATGCTGGAGATGACCATTGAAGATGCACGCGAATTCTTTGATGTGATTCCGGTCATCGCTCGCAAACTGCAAATGCTCATCGAGGTTGGCTTGGGTTACATCAAACTAGGACAGAGTGCTACCACACTGTCAGGCGGTGAAGCACAACGCGTTAAGCTGGCGAAAGAACTCTCTAAACGCGATACCGGCAATACGTTGTATATTTTAGATGAGCCGACCACAGGCCTGCACTTTCACGACATTGAACTGCTGCTAAAAGTCATCTGCCATCTACGCGATCAAGGCAACACCATCGTGATTATTGAACACAATCTGGATGTAATTAAAACCGCCGACTGGGTGATTGACTTGGGTCCAGAAGGCGGATCTGGCGGTGGCCTAATTGTTGCCGCTGGCACGCCTGAGCAAATTGCGCAAACAGCGGAATCTCACACCGGCTTTTATCTTAATAAGCTGTTGAATTCCAGCGCGAATTAAAGTGACCAGACCTGCTCCTTTTGTCAAAAGCGCAACCAGGCGCAATCGTGTTTAAAATCGACAGCGGCGGCAACAGAAGCGGCACACGCTCTCTAAAAAGGAGTGCGGTGCCCTGGCCCCACCTATGCTTATCTCTGTGCTTGCTCTTACTTGTTTTGCCTACTGCTCAAGCCAATCAAGCGAGCTTACTACAGGGAATCGATGAGTGGCAATCGCCAAGCTATATTCAAAAAGCGTTTAATGAAATCGCTTTAAAAAATGAGTACCAAAAAACCCAACATCGTATCCTCAAGTGGCAAACGCCCATTATCTATCAATTTATTTATCACGACCTACCGCAAAATCTTGACCTAGAGACGCTTTTTAAAGAGCACCTCCAGCACTTGCACCTCATAACTCAGCATCCAATCCAAGCTTTGACTGATATAAATACCTCGCAGCTCCCAGCTCAACCCAATCTACTGATTCACCTCACCAGAGACATCAACTATGCGCGCGTTATCCAACAAGTTTCAAGAACGACGGTTAAGAGCCTAGCGCGCGAAAGTCACTGCATGGGTACCTTTAGAAAGAACGGTCAGGGCGCTATTGAACAGGGCGTGATTATTATCCCAGTGGACCATGTGTACAGTCGTGGATTACTGGTGTCTTGCATCGTTGAAGAGTCGACTCAACTGATGGGCCTACAGAACGATTCAGACTGGGTCAATCCAAGCATCGCCAATGATGCGAGTAAAGTAGAGTTGCTAACAGGTCTGGATTATCTGTTTCTTAAAATCCTTTATAACCCCAAGCTGAAGGTGGGCATGCCTATGTCACTAAGCCAGCCGATTATTAAACAGATTATTGATGAGCTGCGCAATGAAGGCATGATTGAAAAGGCACAGCAAGAGGTCAATCGCCATGGTTTATATCCGA
>CAZVPH010000337.1:0-1506 GCA_964628125.1 uncultured Thiosulfatimonas sp.
ATTATCGTGCTTGACACGGTAATCTGCCTTTGTCTTTGAGGATCCCCGGGTCAAACCCGAGGATGACGGAGATCTTGTCATCCTTCCTGCCTTAATTCTGTTTAATAAGTTCGCTTCTTAACGTTAACTATTTATAATGGCAGACTAATTACGTATTCCAAATTTAACCAAGGTTATTCAATGAAAAGAGTGTTTGATATTTTATTGGGCTTGATGGCTGCAAGTGTGTTGTTTATTCCGATGCTGTTGGTGGCCGTTTTGGTAAAACTCACCTCAAAAGGCCCTGCTTTGTATTGGTCTGAGAGAGTGGGTAAACATAATGTTATTTTCAAAATGCCTAAGTTTCGCAGTATGAAAACTGACACGCCCGCCGTGGCGACTCACTTATTAGAAGATCCCAAAAGTGTCTTGACACCGATAGGTGGGTTTTTAAGAAAATCCAGTTTAGATGAACTGCCACAGCTTTGGTGTATTTTAAAAGGCGATATGAGTTTTGTTGGGCCGCGCCCTGCGTTGTTTAATCAGGAGGATTTAATCGCGTTGCGCACAGAGCGGGGCGTGGATCAGTTAATGCCAGGTTTAACTGGATGGGCGCAGGTCAATGGTCGTGATGAGTTGCCGATACCGCAAAAAGTGGCTTTGGATGCCGAATACGCACAGAAACAAGGTTTTTGGTTTGATGTGCGCATTTTATGGTTAACTTTTTTGAAAGTCGTCAAAACCGATGGAGTATCTCACTAGTGTTTAATTTGAGTTGGTTATTGGCGCTGTCGCGTTGGCAAAAGCGTTTATTGTCAATTTCTGTCGATGTGATTGGGCTGATTCTGATTGCCGTTTTGGCGATTTGGATCCGCTTAGGCAATACGGTTTTTCCGGTGACGGAATATGTGTATGCCATCGCTTTGTTGCCTGTCTTAGCACTGCCGGTTTTGATCCGAATGGGTTTGTACCGTGCGGTGGTGCGTTACATCAGTCATCGTTTTGTGTTTATTGTTTTTAGTGCTGTTTCGTTAAGCTTTTTGCTGTGGGCGACGGCGATTTTACTATTGGATCTTAGCTTTCCACGTTCGGCCTTGATCATCGCTTGGCTGTTGGCGCTTTTGTATGTGGCGGGTTCTCGCTTTACGATTCGTTGGGTGTTGCTGCAATCGAGTGGTCTAAACAAAAACGCTGAGTCAGTTGTTATTTTTGGCGCGGGCGCATCCGGTCGACAGTTAATGCAGGTATTAGAATCAACACCCAGTCGCAATTTAGTGGCTTTTTTGGATGATGATAAAAACTTAAGCCAGCAAAAAATAGGCTCAGTTAAAGTGTATCAGCGGAGCGAGCTAGAGTCCTTAATAGAGCGCTTCAAAGTTAAGGAGGTTTTATTAGCGATTCCCTCTTTAAGTGCTGGACAAAAGAAAAACATCCTGACCTGGCTAGAGGCCTTTAAAGTAAAGGTCTCTACTTTACCGAGTATTGATGAAATCGTGGAGTTCAATTACAGGTTTCATCACAGGATTA
>CAZVPH010000337.1:1516-2004 GCA_964628125.1 uncultured Thiosulfatimonas sp.
TTGATGAAATCGTTGATGGCAAAGTTACTTGTTCGGACGTACGCGAAGTCAGTATCGAAGATCTGCTCGGCCGTGATTTGGTGCCGCCTAGAACAGAGCTGTTATGTAAAAGTATCACCGACAAGGTGGTGATGGTTACCGGTGGCGGGGGGTCCATTGGTTCAGAGCTGTGCCGGCAAATTGTATTGCAACACCCTAAAAAACTGATTATTTACGAAGTAAGTGAATTTGCGCTTTACAGCATCGAACAAGAGTTGCTTAAGTTGAAACAGGCCAGAGGCGTGCAGATTGAGTTGCTGGTAATGCTGGGAGATATTAAGAACACGGCAAAACTTAAAGAGGTGATGATTAAGTTTGAGGTAAACACTATTTATCATGCAGCCGCTTATAAGCATGTACCGATGGTAGAACACAATATCGCGGAAGGGATTCTAAACAATACTTTTGGCACCTTTCAAACTTTCCTTTTGTTTTTAATTTCAGGGTAA
>CAZVPH010000338.1:0-2002 GCA_964628125.1 uncultured Thiosulfatimonas sp.
TGCATTGAGCGCAACGGCTTTGGCGCCATTAAAGCCTTTACTGCCGCTGGCATCGCAAAACGTGAAAGCGGTGAACACATCATGCCACTAGACAGTTGCATCGCCGCCATGAAAGCGACCGGGGAAGAGATGTCTCATAAATATAAAGAGACCTCTTTAGGCGGTTTGGCGGTAACCTGGGTTGAGTGTTGATTTCCACAGTTAGCGCTACCCAATTAGGGTTACTGAATTAGCTTTACTGGGTTAATTTTAGCTAGAGTGACTTTATTAAGTTAACACAACGAACTTAAGTGCCGTTCATCTAAGCGGCAAGATTTACGTTTATTGAGAAATCACTGTCTTGGCAATAAACCCCAACAACGCCAATGCCTGCATTGATTTACTCGACAGGGGTTGCGTCAAAGGCGCCACCTTATAGTGAGTTGCCGCGATCAGCGTTAACGCATTGTCATCGCTTTCAAACCCCTGTGTCGCGCCGACTTGATTGGCGCACATCATGTCTAAGTTTTTACGCTGCAACTTCTCTTGAGCGTACTCCAATACATTCTCGGTTTCCGCAGCAAAGCCGACCACAAACGGTCTGTCCGCTTGTGCGGCCACCCAAGCCACGATATCTGGGTTCTTTACTAACTCTAATGTCATAGTCTCCAGGCCTGGTTGTTTTTTTAACTTCTGTTCGGACGCTTGTGCCACTCTAAAATCGGCCACCGCGGCGGCGCTGATAAAGTAATCCGCCGCAGTGTAGTGGTTTTGCACCGCCTCAAACATCTGTTGCGCCGACCGAACATCGACCCGCTCTACTCCGATCGGCGTGGGCAAGTGAATTGGTCCAGCAATTACCGTGACCTCAGCCCCCAAGTTACGGGCAACCTCAGCAATGGCAAAGCCCATTTTCCCCGAACTGCGATTGCCAATAAAGCGCACGGGATCAATATCTTCATAGGTCGGTCCAGCCGTGATTAATAGTTTTTTACCCTGCCAAAACTTATGAGCATTTGACCAGGCCTGGTCATTCTCGGCTTGCAGGGTTTTAGCCTCACGTTGATAATCGACCACCGCATTAAAAATAACCAAAGGCTCGGGCATTCGCCCTGCGCCCACTTCGCCACAAGCTTGCTCACCGGCTGCGGGTTCCAATACTTTTACGCCCCGCTGTTTTAACACCTCAACATTATCTTGCGTCGCCGCATTGGCCCACATCAGCCGATTCATCGCTGGCGCCAACATAATGGGCTTATCGGTCGCTAAACACAAAGTGGTCAGCAGATCATCCGCACGTCCCATCCTCAGCTTAGCCAGGGTTTCAGCGGAAGCCGGCGCGATGACAATTTGATCCGCCCAACGCGCCAATTCAATATGCCCCATGCCCGCTTCTTGATGAGCGTCAAACAGGCTGTCGCGTACAGGATGCCCAGACAACGCTTGGAAAGAGAGCGGTTGGATAAATTCTTTGGCGCCTGCAGTCATCACCACTTGCACCTGAAACCCGACTTTAATAAATAAACGGGTTAACTCCAGCGACTTATAGGCTGCGATGCCGCCAGTGACGCCTAATAATATTTTCATAATCGTTTCATCTTTAAAGTAAATTTTTCTTGAATTCGCATCCTAGACTGTTCGCAAAGGTCGCTCTCCAACACTGCACGTCAAGCCGACCTACGAGTCGATCGTAAAAAGCTCAAAGACGTTTGAACCCTATACCAATCCAGTTGCACTGTTGAAGCCATAGTCCGTGGCCGTAATATAATATGAAGCCTATGCAGACAAAAAGTTAAACCAATCTCTCCGTAACAACCAACTTAAACATTTGAGCCAAGCAACCTTAAATAGAGACCAGCGCGTCTAGGTCGGCACACAGCATAGGCCTGCCATCCGTACTGACGGCGAGGCCAATGGTTTTGCCAGAGGCCATCAATCGGTTGTCGTGTTGGCGGTAGATGTGTTGAATAAAAGCGTATTGAATCCGTGACACCTTCTCAACCCTTACCGTGACATAAAAATC
>CAZVPH010000339.1:0-1976 GCA_964628125.1 uncultured Thiosulfatimonas sp.
TCAATCGATACCGATTGAAGCCAGTTATGTCGCGCTGGAGACGGCTTTGTCCACTAACTTCTCAGGACTTGAAGCGGACTTAACCGAAGAAAATTTACAGGCAAGAATCCGCGGAACACTCCTAATGGCGCTCTCAAATAAGAGTGGAAAAATGGTCTTGGCGACCAGTAATAAAAGTGAAGTCGCGGTGGGCTACTCGACCCTGTATGGCGACACGGCCGGTGGGCTTTCGCCCTTAAAAGATGTACCTAAAACATTGGTGTACCGTTTGGCTGAATATCGCAACACTTTATCTCAGGTGATTCCAGAGCGTGTGATTACTCGAGCGCCTTCTGCGGAACTGCGTCCTGACCAAGTCGATCAAGACTCTCTGCCAGAATACGACGTATTGGATGCAATTATTGACGTTTATATCAATCAAGATAAAACCCCGGAACAGATTGTCGCGCTGCTGGGCTACCCAGAGCAGGATGTACGTCGAGTAATTGCGATGATTGACCGCAGTGAATACAAACGTCGTCAAGCCGCGCCTGGGATTAAGATCACCCACCGAACCTTTGGACGCGACCGTCGTTACCCGATTACCAGTCGCTATACTGAATAAAATTACGTGGGATTTAGCAAGTTTTTTTAGTAAATGCTGTTTCTAAACTTACGTGTTGAAAGTTACGTTTTGAAACTTACGTTTTGAAACCTACGTGATGCTAAAACAAAAAAACCTCGTTTTTGGACGAGGTTTTTTGTTTGTAGCTTACGTTTATGATTTACATTTGTGATTTACTGAGTGTTTCGTTAAGTCAGTCTGTTAGTCGGTCAACTAAGACAATAGAGTCATTAGATCACTTTAGTCAAACATACTGCCGACGCTGTTGCTAATTTTCCCCCACCAGCTCTCTTCTTCTTTCGCTTTGGTGGTAGGAGCTTTGCTTGCTAAGTTGTTCGCGTGCTGTTCCAGCATCACATCAGCGGGAGCTTTCTCACGGTTTAGCTCATGAACGCGTTTGACGTCGGCTAGGTTTTCACTCATCCCTAGTTTTTCGTAAGACTTTTCGAGCATTCCAAGTGCGTCAAGTGTCACTGCGGCTCTGGGGTAGTGCTCAATGACGTACTTCGCGCGATTGGCCGCGGCCAAGTAGGCATGCTTATTAAAGTAAAATTCTGCGACCAGTAGTTCATGGCGTGCCATTTGGTTGCGTAACACAATTAAACGTTTACTGGCAGCAGCGCTGTAACGACTCTCTGGGAAGCGATTCAGCAACTCGGTATAGTAACTGTAGGCTCTTAAAGCAGATTTGGTATCACGCGTTGCAGGGTCGGTGAGGTATTTATCTAACCAACTGCGAGTGATGGAATCGGCCGCCAACGCTTTTAAATAGTAAGAGTAGGCAATTTCTGGGTGTTTCGGGAACAGACGAATAAACTCATCCAGTTCACGAATCGCAGATTCAGGCTCATCATACTTATAATAAGAGTAAGCGAGTTCGGTGTAAGACTGCTCGGCATAATCCCCATAAGGGTAAAAGGATTTTAGCTTTTCATAATTTTGAATTGCAGTGTCCCATTGACCATCTTGAAAAGCAGTGGTGGCAGCTTCGTAAAATTCGTCAACAGATTTCTCCGAGTCGGGCTTTTCAATCAGACCGGAGAGTGTCGAGCAACCTTGTAATGTAAAGGTGGCAAGTAACAGGGTGGATAGCAGCGTTTTTTTCATATTTTTAGGTACAATAGGCGTTAATAAAATTGATACTGATTGTATCATACTTAAATATTATCCAATCACCTCTCCATTACATAAAATCAGCATTCTAACCATTTAAATGTTTGGTTAGCGTCAAAGCGCACAAGGTCCTAAATTGAATAAAGAACTCTTAACAGCAACGATTCCGCACAGCGCACTGGGTGAGCGTTTAGACATTGCGATTGTGCCCCTTTTTTCGGATTATTCCAGAAGTCGGATTCAGCAATGGATTAAAGAC
>CAZVPH010000340.1:0-1963 GCA_964628125.1 uncultured Thiosulfatimonas sp.
AGACCTTTCACAAAATTACTCGGAATTTGCCAATACCTCTTGGATGCCCTTGTTGGTCGGCTTTATCATGGCGTACATTGTGGCCTATCTCACCATGAGTCTTTTTATTCGTTTTTTGGATAAATTCACTTTTAATGCGTTCGGTATTTACCGAATCTTATTCGGAACGGCTTTGTTGATTTGGTTCGTGTAGATCAATCGCTCACGACCTGTTTCGTCTTACCACACGGTTTCGCCTCAACTGAAAACCGATTGAGATCCAAGGCGCACACTCATGCTAATCAACAAACAACTTGCACGAACTACTTGGATTTTACTGGGCTGGGGCTTAATTGGGGTCGTCTTCTACGCTTCTTTGTTTCCGGTCCCCCAACCTAACATTCACTTTAACCATGTCGATAAAGTGCATCATTTTCTTTCCTATGGGATTTTGATGCTGTGGTTTGCCCAAACTCGACCGAGAGACAAGCGCACACTTACGCTGTTCGCACTGATCGGCATGGGAGTTTTAATTGAATTTGTCCAACCTTATACCGGGCGCATGTTTGACCCACTGGACATGCTGGCCAACGCCGCTGGCGCTTTGTTTGGTTGGTGGCTCTCTTTAAACAGAGCTGACGTGCTCTATACACATTTTCACAAAACATCTTCACAAAACACCTTCACAACCCGTCTCTAAACCTTTGAGACTCTAGCGACTTGCAAGGAGACCACATGCTCTGCTTTCACACCATTCGCCAAACACGCGCCATCGAACACACTGCGACTCAAGAAACAAACCTACCAGGCCTGCTCTTGATGAAGCGTGCTGGGCTATTTGCTTTTGACTGTCTGCAACGGAATTTTAACGACCCCAAGACGATTGCCGTCCTCTGTGGTACGGGCCATAATGGCGGCGACGGGTTTGTCGTGGCCCAATTGGCTCTGCTGGCAGGGTTAAAAGTAAACCTCATGCTGCACGGTTCACCTGACACCTTGCACGGCGATGCGCTGACCACTTACCAAGAACTCCTAGCGCTCGGCGTTTCAACGTCACTCTATTCAAAATCGCTCATCAACCAAGCAGATGTGGTGGTGGACGCTCTATTTGGAATCGGGCTCAACCGTCCAATCATCGGCCCCTTAGCGGAACAGATAGAGTGGCTGAACCGACAGAATAAACCGGTACTCTCCCTGGATGTTCCAAGCGGATTAAACGCCGACACAGGCGCTATCTTAGGCGTGGCGATTCGAGCAACTTACACATGCACTTTTATCACTCGAAAACTAGGCCTGCACACTTTCTCAGGCTCTGAAACCGCAGGCAATGTGCTTTATAGCCCTCTTTTCATCGTGGCCAAAAAACTTCAAGACCCAGCGCCTATTGCATTTAATCACCCCCTGCAATCGTGGATAAAAAAATTCCCGCCACGGCGGGCAAGTGACCATAAAGGCACATCGGGCAACGTCTGTTTAATCGGTGGGCACCGCGCCATGATGGGCGCGATTCAATTAGCAGGCCTGGCAAGTTTAAAAATGGGCGCAGGCCTGGTCAAAATCGTGACCCATCCAGAACATACGGTCGCGATCACTCAAAGCATTCCCGAATTAATGTGCTCTCCGCCCGACGCGCTCGCCTCTTTATTACCGCACGCAGAGGTGGTCGCGATCGGCCCCGGACTCGGCTTGGACGACTGGAGTCAGAACCTCTATCAACAGGCTGTGACGAGCGCTTTACCAAAAGTGGTCGATGCCGATGCTCTTAAACTGCTGGCGCAGACGCCACAAAAACAGAGCAACTGGGTACTCACACCGCACCCAGGAGAGGCGGCGCTTTTGCTCGACACCACCATCGCGAATATTCAGTCGGATCGCGTCAAAGCAATTAAAACGTTACAGCAAAAATACGGCGGTGTGATTGTGCTGAAAGGCAGCGGTAGCTTGATTTATGATGGAGAACGATTAGAAATTTGTTTGGCGGGCA
>CAZVPH010000341.1:0-1936 GCA_964628125.1 uncultured Thiosulfatimonas sp.
AAGATGGCGCAAACGTTTTAGTGGGCGGTTTGGGGATGGGCTATACCTTAGCGACCGCGTTGCAGTGTGTAACGCTGAGTTCAAAAGTCACTGTAGCAGAGCTTATTCCGGAAGTGGTAGAGTGGAACCGTGGTCCGCTAGGCGAATGTTCAGGTAGGCCGTTGGAAGATGAGCGCAGCCAGGTACGATTAGGCGATATTGCTGAATTAATCAAACAACAGAAACCTGATTTTGACGCTATTTTACTGGATGTTGATAATGGTCCAGAAGGCATTACCAACAGTGATAACAATTGGCTTTATTCTACCGCGGGTTTAAGTGCCTTGTATAATAGTTTACGCCCTAAAGGTGTGCTGGCGGTGTGGTCTGCTGGGCCTGATTCGATGTTCATTACTCAGCTTAAAAAAGCCGGGTTCAAAGTGAGCGATAAAATGGTGAGAGCGAGGCCGGGTAAAGGCAGTCGACATACTGTTTTTCTGGCTGAAAGACCTTAGTATTCGCTCATGCACTGTGCGGATAATGGCATTAAAGACGCTTAGCCTATTTTCTGTAAAAACGAGGTTAGGATTTTGCAGATTGACTTTGCTTGGTGACGTTGTCGCTTAAGCAGCTTTAAACAGAGGTTGTGGGATAGGGCGTTTTATAGTGGGTTGTAACTCTAAAAAGAGAGTTGTAAAAGAGCTTGCTTGAATTCACTTAACGATGCGAATTCAAGCAGGCTTTCAAAGCGCACAGGTTTTGAACGCTTTAGGTTCAATCAAATTTTAAAGCGGTAAAATCAATACTTTATTTTCATTAAACAGCGGAATCAATAAACGGTTACGCTTGGTGTCGACATCCATATCGGCAGGTGAGTTTAAGAATTCGGCAATTGTTTCATAATCACCGTCTTTATAGACCTCAATCGACGAACTTTCCCAGCTAGACATCGCAAGACTGCCGTCCTTTAATACCACTAGACCGTCCAGTTTTGAACCGTATGGTTTAGGCATTTCGGTGACATTGCCTTTATCATCCATCTTAATCATTTTTGCGGTGTTAAAAAATACCACGTAAATATCGCCATTATCATTCACGATGCCGTTTGGACTTCCCATATTGGGGTCTTTTAAAATCGTCTCAACCTGACCATTTTCCCATACTTTATAGATTGCATCGGTGCCAGAAGATTCGAACCCTGGTTTCATGCCAGAATCCGTGACATAGACGGAATCGCCATTGCCCGGCGTAATGCCATTTAGAAAGCTACTGCCTTCAACGTTAATTGAGGAGAGTTGTTTTCCACTGGGCAGTTCAAATACTTGCACCTGAGTAATGTCGGCCACAAACAGTTTATTGCCAATAATCGTCATGCCTTTAGGCGCGTGTAATGTTACTTTGTCGTTTGCGCCATCAATCCATTTTAGATCAATCACTTTGCCATCAGGGCTCAGTTTTGAGATAAAACCATTGTTGCTTTCTTCGAATGGACTGCCGTTAATATTGGTGACCAAATACAGGTCTTCAGCGGCGTAATATTCGACCGATTCTGGCGTTTCAAAACCGACATCGCTGACCATGATTCTTGAGTCTTCTTGGTTAGCCATCGCTGTCACAGCGGTTACAGACCAAAATGCAGTCAGCAACACTAAGAAGCTTTTTTTAATGCCTTGGGTAGATTTCATAATTAACTCCTGTTAAAGATTAATGTTTCGATTTGAGCCTGATTGCCGCACTTTTTTAAGAGTACTTTGCGATGTTCCATTATCATGAATGCCATCGTGGTCACGCTGTTATTTTAATGCAAGCGCGCGCAAGTGGTTGTTTTATCTTAATCCAGTGGATTTAGCGGCTTGATAGATTTAAGCCACGTTTTAGCGTTTTTTTAAGCAGTTTTTAAGTGCATAGATTCAACTAGTAAGTGCAACACCTGTAAGAATTGAAAAAGGCCAGTTGA
>CAZVPH010000342.1:0-1928 GCA_964628125.1 uncultured Thiosulfatimonas sp.
GGAGGGGTTTGTATGAACAAAAGCGCTCCAGTTACCTATGGTTTGATAGGTCGCCGACTCTGTCGGTATTGAAAATTCTTTCACGTTAATCGTGCTACTTTATGAGGCATTGTGGCCAACATGGTTTGCTACGAAGCATCGCTTACAAAAATTAAGCTGCCCAAATATATCACTCATTTTCAAACCGCGCAATGACAACCTCTGCTTCAGACGGTAAACTGTCGTAAATTTTACAAAATAGGCCTTATATTGTTCATTCTTGTGTTTTGTGGGTAAGCCTTGGATAAGGTGTGAGCGATTTTTATTAAGCAATTATAAAAAGCAGTGTGGGCGTCTGTTTCAAAGGTCGCATAAAAGTACTTTGAAAAAGAGCTTTAGAGTAAAGCGGCAGAGTGCCTGAGTAGGGTTTTAAATAAGAGTCAGTTTATAGTTGAAGTTTTGAATAAGGTGTTTAAATAAGTGTCGGATGTTAATGAGTGGGTAAATCATGGCGAATGTTAAGTTAATAGAGGTCACAGACGAAGACCAGGGTCAGAGAGTGGATAACTTTTTGATGCGCCATCTACGCAAAGCACCACGCACCCTAATTTATCGGATTATTCGCAAGGGCGAAGTGCGAGTAAATAAAGGTCGTGTCAAAGCCGACACCCGTCTGAATACAGGGGATGTCGTTCGCATACCGCCTGTGAGCGTGCCGGACAAGGTTGAGGTCATAGAGTCAGACATCCCATACGGCCAGCTTAAGCGCATTGAAGAGAGTATTCTTTATGAAGACAATGATTTGATGGTGATTAATAAACCATCCGGCGTCGCTGTGCATGGTGGCGGTGGGATTCAGTGGGGGTTAATTGAGGTGGTGCGTGTATTGCGCCCCTTAGCAAGGCGGCTTGAGTTGGTGCACCGCATTGATCGTGATACCTCTGGGTGTATTTTAATCGCTAAGAAAGCCTCAATATTGAAAGAATTGCATGCACAAATACGCGCCGACCAATGGGATAAACGCTATTTAGCGATTGTGACTGGTGAGTGGCCAAAGCAGGTGCACAAGGTGAGCTTACCTCTGCGTAAAGACCACCTGCCGGATGGCGGTTGGCGGGTTTCAGTGGCGGACGATGGTCGGGTCGCGATCAGTTTTTTTAAAATAGAGCAACACCTTAAAGGTTGTGATTTAGTCTCTGTAAAGCTTAAAACCGGTCGGACTCATCAAATCAGAGTGCACGCCTTAGCGCATGGATGTCCCTTGTTGGGTGACGATCGTTATGGTGACCACCAGTTGAATAAAAAATACCGACCCATGGGCATGAAACGATTGGCATTGCACGCTCAGTTTCTGGGGTTTACACACCCTGGGACTGGAGAGGCGATGCTAATGGAGGCGCCGATGTACGATGATTTTACGCAAATTATCGACAAACTTCGCTGTGATTAAACGTGCGCGACGGCTGAAAATAACTAGGTGTTTTAATGAGTATTGATTAAGCCTTGATTGAGTAAGTCTTAATCAGGTTTTATTTGGCGTAGGGATTGGCATAGGTAGGGTTTCGCAAGAATGAGTAATGTAAGAAAGTACAAAGCCGTTATTTTTGACTGGGATGGCACCTTGATGAATTCTGAGGCGCGTATTGTCAATTCAATCCAAAGCGCAGCACGAGCATGTGGGTTTCCGGTATTGTCGAATCATGATTCTAAACAGATCATTGGTTTGAGTTTGGAAAACGCCATTTTAGGGCTCTACCCAGACACAGGTTCAGCTCAACTGGCCTCGATGAGTCAGGCTTATACACAGCACTTTTTAGAGCAGAGTGACGTGCCGATGCAACTGTTTGATGGCGCTGAATCACTGTTGTTTAATTTAAAGCAGCACGGACTTAAACTGGCGATTGCCACTGGTAAAAGTCGCAGAGGGCTGGATCAAGTCTTGAGCGAAT
>CAZVPH010000343.1:0-1925 GCA_964628125.1 uncultured Thiosulfatimonas sp.
CGATACGCATGATGCAACTCAAGTCTATTCGGCCTCTGAATTTGTTGAAGATGTGCATGAGTTGGTCGAGGCGATTTTTGCGCGAGGACGTTTGCCAGTATTGGTGGGCGGTACCATGATGTATTTCAACGCCTTACAGCAAGGAATGAACGAGCTTCCACCAGCAGATGAAGCCGTTCGCGTCTCCTTGCAAGCGCTCTGGCAAACACAACCAGAAAGTTTGCATCAAAAATTAACAGAAATTGACCCTGTCTCGGCGCAGCGTATTCATCCGAATGACCCGCAACGGTTGATCCGTGCGCTGGAGGTCTATCAAGTGTCTGGCAAGACCTTAACCGAGTTGCGCGCCGAGCCGAAAGCCACTCTGACCGCTTTTCACTTAATTAAAGTCGCGTTAATTCCAGAAGACCGTGCTCGATTGCACCAGCAAATAGGCGAGCGTTTTGACCGCATGCTGCAGGCAGGTTTTTTGCAAGAGGTTAAAGCACTGTATGAACGAGAAGAGATAAACGCAGAGATGACCTCTATACGTTCGGTCGGATACCGCCAGGCCTGGTTGTTTTTAGAAGGCGAGTACGATTACGATTTGTTTGTCTATAAAGGCTTGGTCGCGACCCGGCAACTGGCAAAACGGCAGTTGACCTGGCTCAGAAAAGAGTGCGATTTAACAGTGATTGACCCTTATAAAACCTCGCCAGAAGCGCGTTTGGAAACGCTGTTAGCCTTGTTGAAGCAGGCACGTTAAAGCAGCAGTCAATCCATGACACGACTTGCTAAAAACGGGTGAAGTCGCTAAAGTAGCTTGCGCGAAAGCTTGTTTTTTAAGTTAGATTTCGATGCATTAACAATGCTTGCAGCCATTGACTATAATAGATCGTGGTGGCTGGAGAGCGTTGATTAATAGACAAGAGCAAGCTTTAAGTCAGTGTTTAAGCTTCACATAAAAAATATAAAAAACATAATAAAAATAATAAAAAAGGAATCACAATGGATCATAAAAAACCGGCCAAAGCCCTACCAATTCAAGACCCTTACTTAAATGCGCTGCGTAAAGAGCGTATCAGTGTCTCGGTTTATTTAGTGAATGGCGTAAAGCTACAAGGTAAGATCGACTCATTTGATCAATTTGTAGTTTTACTAAGAAGCAGCGTGACGCAGATGGTTTATAAACATGCTATTTCCACCATTGTTCCCTTGCGCGATCCCAAGCCTTACGAATCTTCAACTGAAGAGCTTGAAACCACCGAGTCCGTTTAAATTTTTTTGTGTGACGTGGAATACAACAAAGTGGGTTTAAAGAGCCTTTGTTTGCCTCGGTTTGTTTCGGCTGCCGACGCACTTTTTGTCTGTTTAGTTTACTTAACGTGTTCAACTCATTCGATCTTGTTAACTTTTTTACTGTTCAAACCTACGGAGAGAACCCCCTTATATGGAATTATTTGATCGTCTTGAGCGACGTGAGTTAGAGCGTGCCATTCTGGTGCATGTTGATTTTTATAATGAATCGGACCGCGAGGACATTGATGAGTTTTATGAACTGGTCGATTCAGCAGGGGCTGAAGTTTGTGCCCTCATAACCACTAAGCGAGATAGACCCGATCCAAAATATTTTGTGGGCAAAGGAAAAGCAGAAGAAATTCAAGAAGCGGTTGAGCTGCACGAAGCCGATGTGGTTATTTTTAACCACGCCTTAACGCCTGGGCAAGAGCGTAATCTATCCATCTTGTTTGAGTGCCAAGTGCTGGACCGTGTTGGGCTTATTTTAGATATTTTCGCTCAAAGAGCCCGGTCGCATGAAGGGAAACTGCAGGTTGAGCTAGCGCAGATGAAACGAATGTCGACCCGTTTAGTAAAAGGGTGGACACACTTAGACAGACAAGCTGGGATTGGCGCGCGTGGGCCGGGCGAGACTCAGCTAGAAACGG
>CAZVPH010000344.1:0-1903 GCA_964628125.1 uncultured Thiosulfatimonas sp.
TCTACTCCGGGACGTTCGTCTAGTCGGTGCAATTGTCTTGAGTCGTCTTCAGTTGTCTTAGACAATCTAAAGCGAACCAATTTAAAAAAACTGAGTTTAAGAGGCGCTTAAATGGACGCAGTTGAGCAGTGGCTATCCGTAGAGGAAGTTGCACAGCATTTGAAAGTTTCCAAAGAATCTATTTATCGCTGGATTGAACGCGGAAAGATACCTGCGCACAGAGTCGGTCGGCTGTGGCGGTTTTCAGCAAAAGAAGTTGATGAGTCTGTTCGTCGGGGTGACTTGGCTGAAGATGCAAGCCAAGAAATATCAGGAATTGTGGCACAACAGGAGAGGCAAAAATGAGCGCGACAAAGTCCAACAACATGGATGTCTTCAATCTCAGAGACACTGTGATCAATGAATATAAAGACTTTGCCACTTCATTTACCAAGATCTATTCCTCTGACATCAAAACGCAGGTGGATGCAATTTATGCTCAGAACAGATTTTGGCCAGAGCCTTTAATTCAGGTAAATCCAAATTATAAAAGAACCACTTCAATAGATGAAATGGTCGCAAAAAAAGTTCTCCACCCGCTCTGTGAAAAGATTTTTGTCGCGAACGGCAAGCCGCTTTCGCTTTATAAACATCAAGAGCAAGCGGTCGCGCTGGCCGCACAGGGCGAGAGTTACGTTGTAACGACGGGGACGGGCTCGGGAAAATCTCTCTGCTTTTTCATCCCTTTGGTAAACGCGATCCTTCAGGAAAAGGATAAAGACAAAACCCCTAAAACTCGCGCAATCATCATTTACCCGATGAATGCTCTGGCAAATAGTCAGCTCGAAGAGATCAACAAATTTATAAGCGCATCAGGAGCTGCAGGATCGTTCCGTGTAGCACGATATACTGGTCAAGAGGGCGAAGACGAGCCACGCTTTCGCGAAGCTCAGAAAAAAACGATTTCCGAAGCAGCACTTGAGAAAAATTAATACCATCAATCGAATGGTCGCTAAACGGGCCACATCAATAATGGGGACAATCAGAGATTTTGTTTTGCTCGAGTTTTACTTTTTTGAAGGAGAAAATTTTTAAGTGTTTGTTTTCCAATTGAAAAAGCTAAGTTAATTGTTTGATTTGAAGGCCACTTGGTTACAACCGTTACTTGTAGAGGAGAAGGAATGATATCTATTTACGCAGCAACTTATGGATTGGTTGCAGCTGATGACAATGAAACGTTAGGCGGCCTAGTCGAAACAGCGGTTTTTAGTCAGTGGATGCATGACCCAAGTTGGATGAGTAATCTTTATTACGCTAAGCTGGCTAAGAACCGTGGTGAAGTACATATTTTTAAGTGTATCAAAATAGGACCTAGCGGGAACAAGGCTTTAGTGGAAATAGAAATACTTTCAATTCGAAAATGGCAGTTTCAATGTAAGATCTTAGACATATAATAAGGAATTTATTTATAGAGTGACCCTGTGTGATCCGATAGGTTATTGTGATCATTCGTCTATTCCTTCTAAGCTTAAACCTAATAATTGGATGCACTTCGGCTAGAGTCGAGGTGACTAATATTAGCTCTAACGCTTTAGTAGATTTTTACTCAACAGTAGTTGCAGCACCAACGACAGTGGTGGCTAACGGAGTTTCATCTACTGTCATAACAGTTACTTTACTGGACCTAAATTTAAACCCTGTCGGTGGAAAAACTATTAGCTTAATTTCAGATCGTGGGGCGCTTGACTCTATTTCGCCGCCCTTAGTGGTAACTGATCCAACCGGTGTGGCCACTTTCAATGTGACATCCACTACAGCTGGCATCTCTACCTTCCGTGCGCTCAATACAACTAATGGCTTCACTAGTATGCAATCTGCATCGGCTCAGTTCATGGCTGATATTACCAGCAGCTTGGAATCCTCT
>CAZVPH010000345.1:0-1895 GCA_964628125.1 uncultured Thiosulfatimonas sp.
CGGCAGGTCTATGCCACCACCTCCTGCGCCAACTACTGAACATACTGCTCATTCGCGCTGACCAGTTCTCGTAAAAAAAGGTTCCTAAAAACCACACTTTTAGACATCGCCGAACAAGCCGAGCTTATAAAGTTTTTTAACTGTTGTTCAGGCGGTTCATTGGTTTTAAAGCAGTTGAGCAACAGGGGCGCTTGTTGAGAAAAAACCCTCTGCAACACCGCTCGATACAATGTCTCTTTGTCTTTAAAGTGGTTATAGAGCGAGGGGGCTTTCATATCGCACGCCAGTGCAATATCCCTAAGCGAGAGTGCGTCGTAACCTTTCTCGGCAAACAACTCTGCCGAGAGTTGGACAATTTTATCCGCTGTGGTGGTTGGTTTTTTGATCACCGTATAAACACTCCTTGCTCAAATAAAAAAGGCCTTTATCCTAAAATAAAAGCCTCTTTTCTGCGATAAACTTCTGCGTTCTAACCGAAAACGTTACTCAGCCAGTTCTATTAATGGCCCTGCTAATCTCGGTCCTAAGTCCTGTCCTAGCTTACTCAAAACTTTCACCCAAACTCTCTCCCGTCATCTCTTTATAGATGTGGACAGCATTATTTTGGTGCGTTTGATCATAGACTGGGCGATCTTTGTAACGTGACTGGTCAATCATCACCACATCGCTTTCAGAGCCGCCCGCCTTAATGATCGCTTCCACTTCTGCTCTTAAAAACACCAAATAGTCATAAGTATCCTCTTTGATTCTCTGCATCGTGGTCGGGGCACCGTGTCCTGGAATCACAATAACGTCTTCAGGAACATACTCCATCATCCGCGCAAACGTTTCCACCCACTTCTTGGTGTCGGTATAGGCAAACAGCGCTAAAGAGCGTTCGTTATAGGCCACATCGCCTGTTAACAGAAGATTGCGACTTGGAATGTAGACTAAGGTTGAACCAGGAGTATGACCGGCACCAAAGTTCAACATTGTCATTGACTCACCGCCCCCTGTTTCGACCACCAATGGGTCGTCAAACTCCGTAAACTGAGCCGTCACATCACGTGAGGGCAGCGTAATTAAATTGCCCACCGCCAGTGACCAGCTGGCCTTGATCTCATCAAAATATTTGTGAAACGTCTGATTGGCCACCGAATGTGAATAGAAGTTTTTTACCCCAACATCCACCCAGTAACTTGCACCTAAATAAGCATGCCCTTGAGAGTTCTCTACCGCCACCCACTTAACAGGTTTGTCAGTGTGGCGTTTAATGATTTGATGAAAGCTGTAAGCGACGGCTGTATTAGGCCCCGCGTTAAAGACAAATACACCGTCTTCGAATTCGATAAAGGTTAGGTTATTATTTAGACCAAAGTTGGTAGGATTGTGCCAAATCATGCTGCCAACAACCGTGTAAACGCCTTCAGTCACTTTAACAGGCTCAGGAAGAGTCACTTCGTCGCCAATATAACCCGCAGATCTTTCAGCTTTCTGAGTTTCACTTACATACTCAGCATACGCCTGAGCCGTTGGATCTTTCATGCTTTTTAGCTCTGCCGCATAGGCTTTAAAGCCTTCTAAATACGGGTCTTTAATCTCAGCATTGGCACTTGCCAAGGTGCTGACACCGCCAATCAACAGCATGCTTAATAACGTTTTTTTCATAGCCATAGTAAATAGTCCTGTTAAACACTTCAATAATAACGATTAATCTTTCATCTCTACCGAGCCGGCGATTGGCTTGCTGATAAAGGTTGTTTGCACCAACGACCAACTTAAAGACTGCTTACAGTTCCACGGCATCAATGAAACGAATCGGGCCAAGAAACAGTAATCAAACACCACCATTGCGGTCGTGCCTAAAATTACAAAGTAGAGCAGCCAATACAAGGGAGGCCAGAGCGCGACGAGTA
>CAZVPH010000346.1:0-1890 GCA_964628125.1 uncultured Thiosulfatimonas sp.
AAATACTCCATCCAGTGCGTTACACAGTGGGCGATTAACTGGCAAAAGAATGGTTGGAAAAAAGCCGGTGGTGAAATTAAAAACCTAGAGTTAATTAAAGAGATGTTTGCGCTTCATCAGCAGTTAAAGCAAAAAGTGCAAGTGTTGCATGTGAACGGTCACGTGGGCGTGGAGGGCAATGAGCTGGCGGATCGGATGTCTATTTTGGCGATTCAAGCCAAAAAGACAACGTTTAATCGCTACACTGACGTGATTGATGTGGCTGAAATATTGAAGTTGGAGGCCGGTTAACATAACGCTAAAAGAGGAGTAAAAACGGGTTGTAAACTTACGTGAATAATCAGTTATGAGGTTTTTTTAGTTTAAATTTGCTACAAGAGTGTATTGCATCTTATTGATTATAAATGCATTAGGGTTCTAGGTTTCATAGGAGTGCTTGTTTTTTACAAGCCTATCGTTTTAGTTTGAAAAGCGTACAATGAACGTTAGAGAGTTTTAAGAGGGTCTGTATACGGCGGACTGTCGCGGTGGATTATTCTTAAAAAGATCATCCACCCTGGGTCCTATAATCTTGGTTTTAAATTTTGGCTTTTAAACCCTGGTTTTAGAAAATTGTGCAGAGACTCTCTTAATCTGTCTAAAACGTTATTTTGGACCTTTAATGTTATTAAGAGCGATTGAAAAAGTCATTAAAAAAGCGATTAAGAGCCGTTAAGGGTGAGGTAAATAAATGATTGTATGGAGAGCGAATTATGAAATCAGCATGGATTCTTGTAGCAGATAGTAATCAGGCACGCATTTTTAGTGCGGAAAACTCAAAAGCCGATTTGATTGAAATTGAGCAACTGCTACACGTAACAGAGACAGACAGCGACTTACCAAACACGAATGATGCAGTACAGACCACGGCAGGCAGTGCTTTAATAGATGAAAGTGTGCATAAAGAGCAAGAGGCTATTCATTTTGCGCTGCGCGTTGCAAACCATTTAACTGACGAATTAAACCAAAATAAGTACGAACAACTCTTTATAATTGCCGCCCCGGCGTTCTTAGGGCATTTGCGAAAAGCTCTCTCTACTCGAGTCGAAAAACATATCTCGTTCAGTTTGGGTAAAAATATTGTGGCGTTGACGCCAAAAGAGATTAGAACCTATCTGCCACTTTCGCTGGCGTCTTAGGGCATTTTCAGCTGTTTAGAAGTAAAATTTTACACCGGTTTATTACCTTAAACGGTCGTCAGTGGCGGAGCTTTAAATCTTATTAATTTTGAAATTGCGTAAACGTGACGCATAAAAAAACCGCTTTAAATCAGCGGTTTTTTTATTTCAACAAAGAGTCGCGTTAAAGCTCCCTCCTTATTAAGCTTTTTTCAGAAAAGCCGACACCAGTACAATTTGGGTGCCATTGACCTTACCTTCAATGTGTAAAGGATTATCCGTCAGATGAATGCCACGCACCATCGTGCCGCGCTTGGCAGTAAAGTTAGCGCCTTTCACAACCAAGTCTTTAATTAAGGTGACATTGTCACCTTCTTGTAGAGTTGTGCCATTGCTGTCCTTGGTGACTTCTCCGTCGTCATCAGATTCAACGCTTAAACCGCTCTCAGCCCAAGCTTTTGTCTCATCGTCTAAATACATAATGTCCAATAAATCTTGTGGCCAACCTTCACTGCGTAAACGGTTGAGCATACGGTAGGCGACAACTTGTACCGCGGGCACCGGCGACCACATGCTGTCATTTAAACAGCGCCAGTGGTTTGAATCCATGCTGATCGGGTCGTCGATTTGGCTTTGGCAGGTTGCACAAACCAGGATTGCCTGTTCGGCAGAACCATCTGACGGTTCGACGTTCATGACGCTTGAGGTCTCTTTTGCGCCACACAGTTCACAC
>CAZVPH010000347.1:0-1882 GCA_964628125.1 uncultured Thiosulfatimonas sp.
TAGACGCATGCTTCCGCCCTCTTCCATTTTAGACACGTCGACTTCAATGGTTGTTGGCAAGTGCTTTGCAATACAACTAATCTCAACAGCGGACTGTAGAATGGACATCAAGCCACCTGCTTTAACGCCAGGTGATTTAGATTTTCCAACAAACGCGAACGGTACTTTTTTGATTAAGATATTGTCCGCGGCAGCACGTTGGAAGTCGATGTGATGTGCTGCACCCGTTGCTGGGTGACGCTGCATATCTTTGATAACACACGTTTCAGTTTCACCACCTTCTACTTCAATGGTCAACACTGTGTTAAACATCGCTGGATTCTCTAGCGCGTGCTTTACAAGGTTAGCGGTCAAAGAAACAGATACGGCTTCTTTGCCTGCACCGTAAATAACGGCGGGTACTTTATTCGCATGACGAAGGCGGCGGCTCGCACCTTTCCCTTCGTCAGTACGGATTTCTGCTGTCCAAATTTGGCTCATTTTTTCTCTCCAATAACGATAATTTCTCTATTGTGGCTTTGCCGACAATCTATTTTTAATGAAACTATCTAAACTTTAATGACTTACCGTTTGCGACCAACCGTAAGGGAAGCGAGGATTATACTGAAATAAATATTTTATACCACTTTAATATCAGTTTTTATGAAGACAATCAATCACTTCTCTAAAATCACGGGCTATAAAAAAACGCCCATGAGGGGCGCTTTAGTTATCTTAGTATGTCTTACTGTTTAGACCGGTCTTTGGCCTTTCACTGCTTCATTAAAGAGGTGACGGACTCATCCTGGTTAATTCGACGGATGGTTTCACCTAAGATTTCAGAAATAGTGATGGTGCGTAACTTTTTGCATGAAAGCGCTGCATCGTCATGCGGAATTGAATCTGTGACAACCAACTGCTTTAAAACGGACCGCTCGATATTATCGATCGCTGGCCCTGAAAGAACCGCGTGTACAACGTAGGCAGAAACACTTTTGGCGCCGCGCTCAATCAACGCGCTGGCGGCTTTACACAGAGTGCCTGCCGTGTCGACCATATCATCAACGATAATGCAGTCGCGACCTTCGATGTCGCCAATGATGTTCATCACTTCTGAAACATTCGGCTTAGGGCGACGCTTGTCGATAATGGCCATTTCAGCGTTCAACGCTTTGGCAACCGCACGGGCTCGAACCACACCGCCCATGTCTGGAGAGACGATCATCACATTTTCAAGATCTGTGAAGTTTTTCTGCATATCTTCAACCAGCAACGGCGAGGCATAAATATTGTCCACAGGGATGTCGAAGAAGCCTTGAATCTGATCTGAGTGCAGATCAACCGTTACGACCTGGTGGGCACCCGCGCCGCTGATCATATCCGCCGTTAGGCGTGCGGTAATTGGAACACGCGCGGAGTGTGGGCGACGGTCTTGGCGAGCAAAGCCGTAGTAAGGAATAACAGCGGTAATACGGGCGGCTGAAGCACGTTTAAGCGCGTCAATCATGACCAACATTTCCATTAAATTAACTGCGGGTTCCGGCGTACAGGTGGGTTGTAAAACATAAACATCTTGGCCACGAACAGATTCTTTGATCTCAACCATGATTTCACCATCACTAAAACGGCCAACATCGGCTTTACCGAGTGGTAGATTTAGGTATTTTGAAATTTTTTCGGCGAGACGGACATTTGCGTTTCCCGCAAAAATCATGACATTTTTATTGGCCATTACAGGCGCTCCTGTTCGGGGTAAAAATGATTTGGGGAATTAGGATAGGATATTGGCAGGGCTGGCAGGATTCGAACCTGCGGTACACTGGATCAAAACCAGATGCCTTACCGCTTGGCTACAGCCCTTTAATATCTTTGTCGTTAAAGACAGGAGCGTATTATCCATGTA
>CAZVPH010000348.1:0-1879 GCA_964628125.1 uncultured Thiosulfatimonas sp.
GGTAAAAGCGCTGCCACACCACGACGAGCCAACATACCGTGACCAATTTCACGACGACCCGGCATGCCAACACGTCCACACTCACCAACTGAAAACGGAGGAAAGTTATAGTGCAGCATAAAACGATCGTGATAAGAACCGGTCAGATCATCGACAATTTTTGCGTCTCTTTCTGTTCCAAGCGTTGTCACCACCAGCGCTTGAGTTTCACCGCGTGTAAACAACGCAGAACCGTGAACCTGTGGCAACACACCAACACGACACGTTACTTGGCGAACGGTCTGGTTATCACGGCCATCAATACGCGGCTCGCCGGCAATAATGCGACCACGAACGATCTCTTTTTGAAGCTTACCAAACGCATTGTGAATGTCTTTTGCTAAAAACCCTGTCGGATTAACCTCAGAATCTGTCAACTCATTCATCGCTTTGGTTTTAGCTGCGTCTAAAGCACTGTTACGATCCATTTTATCGGCGATGCTGTAAGCGGCTTCAACCTCTGGACGCACTAAATCGTAGACTGCAGACTCTAAATCAACGTCCGCTACTTCCGCTTGCCAATCCCACAGTGGCTTAGCCACCTGGGCGGCAAACTCGCCAATGGCATTAATCGCGATCTGCATCTGCGCATGGCCAAACATCACCGCACCCAGCATAATTTTTTCAGAAAGTTCTGACGCTTCCGATTCGACCATTAGAACCGCATCCGCCGTTCCTGCAACGCTTAATTCTAGCTCTGATGTTTTCAGCTCTTCTGGCGTCGGGTTTAATAGATACTCTCCATTGTGGTAACCAACAATCGCCGAACCCAAAGGGCCTGCAAAAGGTACGCCTGAAATAGCCAGTGCAGCAGACGTGCCTAGCATCGCCGCCACTTCTGTGCCCGCTTCTGGATCTAATGCCAGAACCTGTGCAATGACCTGTACTTCGTTTTTAAACCCTTTAGGAAACAACGGACGGATTGGACGATCGATCAAACGCGAGGTTAACGTCTCTTTGTCTGAAGGACGCGCTTCACGCTTTAAAAAACCACCCGGAATTTTTCCAGCGGAGTAGGCTTTTTCTTGATAGTTTACGGTTAAAGGAAAGAACTCTTGGCCCTCTTTGGCCGTTTTAACCGCGACAACGGTGACTAAAATTCGGGTTTTCCCCATGCCGATCATTACTGCACCGTCAGCTTGACGTGCGATTTCACCCGTTTCGAGTGTCACTTCATGGTTTCCATACTGGAATGATTTGGTCATCTTAGCCATGTTGGTTCCTTTCATTTTTTATCGGTTTCGTTGGTGCGTGCATTGAAAAACACGACTTACTGAGTAGCGGATTGACTGAAACCTGAATCCCTAAATTTAATCCGTTGATATGAAACGGATTAAACCATGCATGACTTTGACCAGGCCTGGTCAGTTTAAATAGGCGCGTGGCGGTAAAATTTAGGGATTCAGGTTCAATTGGTTTGCAGACAATCATCAAACAGGCAGCGCTGATTTAATCAGAGCTTCTTTATTATAAAGAGTTGTGCATTCATCGCTGAATTTAACCCACCCATTCTACCCTTTATTGTTAAATCTTCTAGGTAATTTAAACCCTTTGTCATGAATTTTGGGTACAAAAAAACCCTCTTTCGAGGGCTTCTTTTAAAATCCAACCGTTTGATTACTTACGTAAACCAAGACGCTTAAGGATTTCTAAATAACGCTGACCGTCTTTTCTACGGATATAATCCAAAAGCTTACGACGACGACTTACCAAACGTAATAGACCTGTACGAGAATGGTTGTCATGCGTGTGGATTTTAAAGTGCTCTGTTAGGTACTTGATACGCGCTGTCAAAAGTGCAATCTGAACTTCTGGTGAACCTGTATCGCCTTCTTTAGTC
>CAZVPH010000349.1:0-1865 GCA_964628125.1 uncultured Thiosulfatimonas sp.
GTATCGATAAGGTGGTGCGGTACGGCCAGTCGCTCTTCAAGCGTGGGTTTGGCGGTACCAATGTCCATCTGACGATAGATCAACGCGGAATCCACGCTGATGATTTCAATCGGCAATCGTGTCGCCAAGTCCATCGACAACTGGCTTTTGCCTGAAGCCGTCGGCCCCATCAGCGCTAGGCACTGCCTATTGGCGATGAGCGTTTGGACTAAGTCATTCATCTTTCATCACTTTCTTAACCACTCTTTGAAACCACTCTTTAATCACCTTGACACATTCCAATCAACCTGTTGCAAACACTCTTAATTCAGCCGTTTTACTGACCCCGCATAAACAGGCTGTCCAGTTGCCCCATCGACATCTGCACCCAAGTCGGACGACCGTGGTTGCACTGATCTGAACGTTCAGTGACCTCCATCTCTCTTAGGAGGGCGTTCATCTCAGGAAGAGTAAGTTGACGATTCGCTCTGACCGAGCCGTGGCACGCCATGGTCGATAGCATCTCATTAATCCGCTCTTCGACCTGTTGTGTTTGTCCTGCGACGGCTAAATCAGCAATCATATCATTCAGCAAGCCCACCACATCACTTTTGACCAGCAGGGCTGGCACGGCGGTTATTTTTAATTGTTCAGGACCAAGCAGTTCAATCTCAAACCCCAGCTTACTAAACCCCTCTTCATTCAGTTGCCAGACCTCAACTTGCGACTCATCCATGGCCATCGCAATCGGCACTAACAGTGGCTGACTGATTAAACGGTCTGTCGTCCACTGTTTTTTAAAGCGCTCATAGACCACGCGCTCATGCGCTGCGTGCATATCGACCAGAATCAACCCGTGTTGACTTTCAGATAAAATAAACACTCCGTGAATTTGCGCCTTAGCAAAGCCCAGCTTTGGCATGGGTTGATTCGCATCATACTCGGACGCCGCACCCTCATGAATTCCACCAGGCCTGGTCGTTTGTCGACGCTGATTAATGACCTCTTGTAACTGTCGGTTAAAACTGTTGCCGCCTGACAAACTCGCTTGGTACTGCGCACTTTGTAACGTCTCTTGTCCAGCAATGTGGCCAACACCTGTTAATCCTTGCGCAGTTTCGCCAGCATTACCAGCATTATAAGGGTGTTGAAACGCCATGGCAGTTTGCACCTCTAATGGCGAAATGCCTTCTTGTCTGAACGCAGACGATGCCAGCCCAAACGACTTTGCTGAGCCGGTATTTGCAAAACCTTGCCCAACCTGCGCGCCACTGCCTTGTTCAGCGACTACGGGTCGTGCCACCGCGTCTCGAACAGAGCGTCGTAAAAAATCATAAACCCAACGTCCATTGGCAAACCGAACCTCGTATTTAGAGGGGTGCACATTCACATCTACCAAGCTGTGCGGAATTTCTAAAAACAGCGCATAAGCGGGATGCCGTCCATTGTAGAGCACATCAGCGTACGCCTGTTTAACCGCGTACGAGAGCAGACGATCGCGGACAATTCGGCCATTGACAAACAGGTATTGCATGTCCGTTTGACTGCGGTTAAAGGTAGGTTGACCCGCCCAACCTCGCAACGTAATGTCCGGCGCTTCAAAGCTAATCTCCAGCGACTGCTCTACAAAAGGCGCGCCCATCAACTGGACCAATCTTTTTTTAAGACTTAACTCGTCGGACACAGCAATCACGTGGCGGATGACTTTTTGATTGTGGACCAACTTGAAACTGACCTCGGGCCTGCTCAACATGACCCGTTTCACCAACTGGTCAATTTGCATAAACTCTGCGCGTGCGGTGCGTAAAAACTTTTTTCTCGCCGGCGTCTTATAAAAAAGATCGTCCACAGTCACTCGTGTGCCGACCGTTCCGGCAGCGGGCTTT
>CAZVPH010000350.1:0-1864 GCA_964628125.1 uncultured Thiosulfatimonas sp.
CAAGAGGTGATCGACCGTTGTACCTATTTAGGTAAAGAGACACCGATTGCATCCATCCACGATGTAGGCGCAGGCGGTTTATCGAACGCTTTCCCAGAGTTGGTAAACGATGCGGGCAAGGGGGCAACTTTTGATCTGCGCTCTATCCCGAATGATGAGCCTGGAATGACGCCGATGGAAATTTGGTGCAACGAATCCCAAGAACGTTATGTGCTAGCAATCTATCCAGACCAAATTGAACAGTTTGAAGCGATCTGTAAGCGTGAGCGTTGCCTCTATGCGATTGTTGGCGTCGCCACAAAAGCACAAGAGTTGGTGGTGAACGACACTGTATTTGATAATAATCCAGTCGATATGCCTTTGAATATTTTATTAGGTAAACCGCCTAAAATGCATCGTTCGGCAGAAACTCGTACGATTCCGCAGGCGGCGTTTGAAACTGCGGTGCTTGATTTTGATGACGTGACAGAGCGCTTGTTAAAGTTGCCGACAATTGCCAGTAAAAACTTTTTGATCACCATTGGTGACCGCTCGATTACAGGAATGGTCACACGTGACCAAATGGTCGGTCCTTGGCAGGTTCCGGTTGCGAATGCGGGCATTACCTGCTCAGATTACCAAAGCTACACGGGCGAAGCGATGGCCTCTGGTGAACGTCCTCCTGTTGCTTTGATAAACCCTAAAGCCTCAGCACGTCTTTCGATCGCGGAAGCTATTACTAATATCAGTTGTGCCAAAATTGCGAAGATTGGTGACATTAAGCTGTCTGCAAACTGGATGGCTGCAGCCGGTCACCCAGGCGAAGATTCGGCTATGTATGACGCGGTTGAAGCGGTTGGTTTAGAGCTGTGTCCACAGCTTGGCATTGCTGTACCGGTCGGAAAAGACTCAATGTCTATGAAAACCGTATGGGAAGATGAGGGCGTTTCTAAAGCGGTTATTTCACCCTTATCGGTGAACATTACGACGTTTGCGCCGGTTGAAGATGTCCGTAAAACAGTGACACCACAGCTGAGAATTGATTTAGGCGAAAGCGAGTTACTGGTTATAGATTTGGGGCATGGCCTTAACCGCGTTGGCGGAAGCTGTTTGGCGCAGGTTTACAATCAAATTGGTGATGTGTCGGCAGATTTAGAGAGTGCGGACGATTTAATCAATTTATTTAATGCAACTCAAGCGATGTTGGCGGACGACTTAATGTTGGCGTATCACGACAGAGCGGATGGTGGGCTCTTAGTGACTTTACTTGAGATGGCTTTTGCTGGACACTGCGGCATCAACGTCGATGTTTCAAAGCTGGGTGTTGAGCCGATCGCAGCATTATGCGCCGAAGAGATTGGCGTGGTCATTCAAGTAAAAGCGGGCAATAAATCTACCGTAGACGCTTTATTGGCTAAGCACAATCTGTCTAGCCTGTCGCATTGGATCGGCTCTCCTACCACTGATGGAGAGGTTGTAATAACAGCGCACAGCAAGACTATGCTGCACAAAACACGCAAAACATTACAGTCATGGTGGGCGGAAACCTCTTATCGTATGCAGGCGCTTCGTGACAATCAACACTGTGCACAGCAAGAATTTGATGCCATTCAGAATGATGAAAATACACACATTGAACCATTGGTCACCTTTGATATTAACGACGATATTACCGCAGGTTTACCGACAGGAGTTAAGCCAAAAGTAGCCATTTTGCGTGAGCAAGGGGTGAATGGTCAGATTGAGATGGCCGCGGCATTTGATCGTGCTGGTTTTGATGCGATTGATGTTCACATGACCGATATTTTATCGGGTGAGGTCTCCTTTGCGGACTTTAGAGGTTTGGTCGCGTGTGGAGGATTCTCTTATGGCGATGTTATGGGAG
>CAZVPH010000351.1:0-1853 GCA_964628125.1 uncultured Thiosulfatimonas sp.
CCGAATCGATGAAATGTTGACCGGTGCGCGCGGCGATCTAGCGATTAAAGTCTTTGGCGACAACCCTGAAGAGCTGAATGAGGTCGCCAAAAAGATGGTCAGCATGGTGCAAGCGATTGAGGGAGCCGAAGATGTGTTTACCGCCAGCAATGAAGGGTTACGTTATCTACAGCTGCAGGTAAATCGCCAGATGGCCGGTCGTTTAGGCTTAAGTGTGAATCAAGTCGAAACCCTGTTGCGGGCACAAATTAATGGTCTAGAAGTCGGCACCTTATACGAAGGTATTCGTCGCATTCCCTTGATGGTGCGTGCACCAGAGTCTTATAAAGCCTCGACCTTTGAAATGTTACAACAGCCCATCACCGTCAATACCGCCGAAGGTGTTCGCTCTATTCTGCTCAGTGAGTTGGTCGAGGCGCAAGAGGTCGAAGGGCCGGTATCGATTCAACGTGAACAAAGTAAACGGTTTGCGGTGGTGGTGGCCAATGTTGCCGGACGTGATTTAGTCGGCTTTGTGGAAGAGGCGAAACAAAAAACGACCGAGTTGGATATTCCGGCCGGATATTATTTTGAGTGGGGTGGCAGCTTTGAGAACCAACAGCGTGCTGCTCAGAAACTCGCCATTGTGGTACCGGTGGCGCTGGTGCTGATTTTCTTAATTTTATTTAGCACCTTCAAGTCAATTCCGCAAGCGGTGATGGTCTTAGTCAACGTGCCCTTCGCCCTTATTGGCGGCATCATCGCTCTGTGGATAACCGGTGAATATCTCTCCGTGCCAGCCTCGGTTGGTTTTATTGCGCTCTTAGGGATTGCGGTCCTTAATGGGGTGGTGATGGTCACCTACTTTAACCAATTAATGGCAAAAGGCATGGACATTGGACAGGTCGTGGTGGAGGGAGCTTTAAGACGACTGCGCCCGGTTTTGATGACTGCTTCCATTGCAGCATTAGGCCTGGTGCCACTGGTATTTGCCAGCGGGCCGGGTTCAGAGATACAGCGACCTTTAGCCATTGTCGTGATCGGTGGCTTAATCAGTTCAACACTGTTGACCCTTTTGATTCTGCCGATTATTTTTAAACGGTTTGGGCAAGCGAAATCAGCGGTTGTTACGACGGCCCATAGCGATTCTAAGCCGACTCAAGGAGTTCAATAATGTCTCAGATGTGTCTTTTAAAATTGATCTTCGATGAGGGACTTTACGACGAAATGACCGATCTATTGCTGGGGTTTCCAGGCACAGAGCTGGCATTTCTAAGCGTGAGTGCGCGATGGCATGCACAACAGTTGCCGGGACAACCTGGCAGCATCACCGAGCAAGTCTCGGGCTTTAAGCGCCAACAGTTGATAGAGTTGGCCGTGCCGCAAACTCAGGCCAATCAACTCTATCAACACCTCAAGCGCCAGTTACCGCCAGCAAGTTTTCGCGGACTGCTGCTGCCTCTACTCAGCCTGGAGCCGTGACGCTTGCTTTTTGGCGAGCATACAATCCCGTTTGACCGGGCCTGCTCACTTTCCAAAGGACTTAATGGCCTTATAAAAAAGTTAACGTGCGACCCTCGACATTTTGGTTGACGTATCTCGTGCCTCTTGCCTATACTAACTAACGATTGTTAGTTTATCGCTAAGTTTTATAAAAGGTGAAGCGTATTATGTTGGCGAGTTTTTTTGAGAGAACAACGGACAAGGTCTGGATCTACTGGGCGATTACCAATGTTCTGCTGTTGGCGGATGTACTGGGCTGGCCTTATGGCCTGTTTTTGGCGATCGCCTTAAATGCCATCCAAATCGTACACTTTTACAATGAGACCCAAAGCGCGTCCAGTTTTCCAGTACAGGTGCGAGTTGCATACCTG
>CAZVPH010000352.1:0-1852 GCA_964628125.1 uncultured Thiosulfatimonas sp.
TCGATTGCTTGGTCGGCGCATCAGTTATCGGCTTTGCATACTGCCGAAGGTAACAAGCTGTTTGATTCTATTATTGTCGTTACCGACCGAACGGTGTTGGATGATCAGCTGCAAGAAACTATCTCGCAGTTTACCTCTACCGAAGGTGTGGTGGGGCGAATTAACCGTAACGAAGGCGATGGCTCGAAATCTGAAAAGTTAGCGGCTGCCCTAGAAAGCTCTCAGCCTATTATTATTGTGACTATTCAAACCTTCCCCTACGTGCTTAAAGCCATCGAAGACAACGTTAGTCTGAAAAATCGCAACTACGTGGTGATTGCCGACGAAGCCCACAGCTCGCAAACCGGTAGCACCGCTCGTCAGCTTAAAGAAGTGTTGATGATTGATAGCAAAGGCGACGATGAAGAACTGAGCGCAGACGATATTATTGAGGCCGCAGTAGCCTCACGCAAAGCGTCTAAAAACCTGAGTTACTTAGCGTTTACCGCCACGCCTAAAACCAAAACATTAGAGTTATTTGGTACGTTGCCAGATCCTAGTTTGCCAGCGTCTAAGACCAATAAACCAGAAGCCTATCATGTGTACAGCATGCGCCAAGCCATAGAAGAAGGCTTTATTTTGGATGTGTTGAAAAATTACACCAACTATAAAGTGGCTTATAACTTGGCGATGAAAATCGAAGGTCAAGACGAAGAAGTTGAAAGTAAAAAAGCGAAGGTAAAACTGAACCAATGGGTTCGATTGCACGACTACAACATCAGCCAGAAAGTCCAAGTGATTGTCGAGCATTTTAAAGACCATGTAATGGGTTTATTAGGCGGTCAGGCTAAGGCGATGATTGTGACCAGCTCGCGCAAAGAAGCGGTGCGCTACAAGTTATCTTTTGATAAATACTTGGTGTCGAAACAGGCCGAGAAAGGTTATCAAAATATCGCCGCGATGGTGGCGTTTTCGGGCGAGGTGGAATTCACTGAGAAAGATCCAAACTCGGCAGGCCTGGTCGGTGACAAGTTTACCGAAGCCAATATGAACCCCGGTCTGAAAGGCCGTGATATGCGCAAAGCTTTTGACAGTGATGATTACCAAGTCATGATTGTGGCAAACAAGTTTCAGACAGGGTTTGACCAACCCAAACTCTGCGCCATGTATGTCGATAAAAAGTTAGGCGGCGTGGAGTGTGTGCAAACGCTGTCACGTTTAAACCGAATCTATCCTGGTAAGGCGGAAACCGGTACGTTTGTATTGGACTTCTTTAATGAACCGCAAGATATTTTGGATGCGTTTCAGCCCTATTATCAAACCGCTGAATTGGCGGATGTCTCTGATCCCGATCTGATCTTTGATCTGTACGAGAAGCTGCGCGCTGCGGGGATATTCCAGTGGCATGAGGTGGAGCAATTCGCCCAAGCGTTCTTCGTTAAAAGCAAAAGCAATGCGGCCATCGGTAATATCTGTAAGCCAGCGGTGGAACGTTGGACAGGGCGTTATAAAATGGCCGTTGAAGCTTTTCAACAAGCTAAAGAAATGTTTGAGCGCACTAAAAAAACCAATGATCCTGTATTGATCGCGAACGCAGAAAATAGCTTTAAAGACTGCAAGCAAGAAAAAGATGCGCTTGAGATCTTTAAAAAAGACTTGGGTACATTTGTGCGTTTTTATGAGTTTATGTCGCAGATTGTTGACTATAACGATAAAGAACTAGAAAAATTAAGCTTGTATGCTCGCAATTTGCGCCCGATGCTACGTGAAGCTGAAATAGATGAAGAACACATTGATCTGAGTAATGTGGTGTTAAGTCATTATCGGCTCTCCAAAATCCGTCAACAAGATATTAAGCTGCAAGAAAGTGCTG
>CAZVPH010000353.1:0-1851 GCA_964628125.1 uncultured Thiosulfatimonas sp.
CAGAGCAACCATGCTTTCAATTAAGCCTTCAAAGTGCGCGATGCTTGCGCCCGAAAAAATATTTCCGAACACTAACAGTACCAACCAACCCACACGGGTGCGATAGAGTGCAAGAATACTGGCGTCTTTAAGCGAAACCGCTAAACGGCCAACCCCCCCAAGCTTGAGTTGATCTTCTGTGTTCTCTTCCTGAGTGACATCCAACGCATCATCATGCGTGACGATGCCCACCATTTGCCCCGCGTCGTTGACCACGGGAACCGCCAGTAGGTCGTAATGTGCAATCTGTTGCGCTGCGCAGGTACTCGGTGCTTGCGCTTGACAATGAATCACCTCTTTTATCATGATCTCGTCGATTCTTGCTGCTGGATCCGCAAGTAAAATATCTCTTAGAGATAAGGTTCCGACAAGATAACGATTGGCGTTCAAGACGTACGCTTGGTAAATGGTTTCGATGTCAGGCGCTTCTAAGCGAATGGTTTCAATCGCCTGAGTCACCGTCTGATCCGCTCTTAGACCGACATAAGCCGAGGTCATCACTGAACCAACGGTCCCTTCCTCATAACTGGCCAGCAACCTTATGTCGTCACGTTCTTTTTGCGCCAAGCCCGGCAGTAACGCCTGGCGTTCAGAGTCACTTAAACGCTTATATAAATCGGCGCGTTCATCGTGCTCCATTTTATCAAACAGCAAAGCCAGCTCATTACGACTCATTCTGCGCGCCATGTCCGCTTGCAACGAGGCCGCTAAATGCGTAAACACGGCCGCTTTTTTTGAAGCTTCTAAACTTTCAAGCAAGCTCCACGCGGTGTCAGGTTCAACCTCTTTAAGCACCAACGCGGCATCAATTGCTTGGGCACCGTTGAGCAACGCCGTCGCAGCGGCAGAATCATTTTGGTCAATACTCTGTTGGAGGTGGCGCGTTAAATTATCAAGGATCATAGGCTATCAAAAATCATGGAGGACGTCTCATTATGCGAACTCGGACGAATTTCAGCGAAGTTCAGCGGGTAGAATGAAAAAACACCAATCATAAACTATTTGCGACCCTAGATTCAACCGTCAAGGAGGCGGAGTTGAACACTTTTAGAGCGTCTCGACGATGTAAAGAATAAAAATTAAGCATTTTACTGATAGCTTACATAAAAATTCTACACGAGTATTGCGCGGGTGAAATTAGGCGAAGACTCTAAACAATATCGAATCGTTTAAACTCTTGATTATACAAGGAAAGGAATGGTGGGCCCTGCTGGACTTGAACCAGCGACCTGCCGATTATGAGTCGGATGCTCTAACCAACTGAGCTAAGGGCCCTATAGAAAATGTAAAACAGGAAATTTAAATTCACCAGGCCTGGTGAACTTAAGTGGCGCTTATTATAACGAGTGCCGTTCGCTTTGTGAAACATTAATATCTGTTTACACGCATTAAAAAACCCCTCTAGCCGTCATGAAGGTGACGACTAGAGGGGTTTTTATATTAACACTTAGTCTAAGAAACTTTTGAGTCGTTCGGCACGGCTTGGGTGACGGAGCTTGCGCAGAGCCTTTGCCTCAATTTGACGAATACGCTCACGCGTCACATCAAACTGTTTACCTACCTCTTCTAAAGTGTGGTCGGTGTTCATACTCAATCCGAAACGCATTCGTAAGACTTTTGCCTCGCGCGGCGTTAAAGTGTTTAACATTTCTCGAACGGTCTCGCTCATCCCTTCCGAATCCGCAGCGTCTTGCGGTGAAAGGATGTTTGAATCTTCGATGAAATCGCCCAACGAGGAGTCTTCATCGTCGCCAATAGGCGTTTCCATGGAGATAGGCTCTTTGGCGATTTTCATCACTTTACGAACCTTAT
>CAZVPH010000354.1:0-1815 GCA_964628125.1 uncultured Thiosulfatimonas sp.
CCTGGCATTTGCACAATCGACAACAGAGAGTCTTGTCCACTTAAGGCTTTAGACTGAACCGGCACACCCAAAACAGGCACCACGGTCTTGGCCGCTACCATGCCGGGAAGATGCGCCGCGCCACCGGCACCGGCGATAATCACTTTAAGTCCACGCGTTTCAGCCTGGTTTGCATACTCAAACATTAGGTCAGGCGTTCTATGTGCGGACACCACTTTGACCTCATGCGGCACGCCAAAAAGCTCCAACATTTCTACTGCGTTTTTCATGGTCGGCCAATCAGATTTTGACCCCATGATTACGCCGACAACGGGCTTGATTGTTTCCGTCATGATTTCCACCTAGTTTTAGCCTAAAGCTATGAAAAAACGGATTATTCTACACGGCAATCCACCGTTGATCAATTTCTTTAGATTAAATCGAACACCGCAAGCGGCGCTCAAAAAGTATCGCTCAGCTTAGCGCGTTTCAAAACCTATACCGAAAACACCTTGAGCAAGACAGGTGTAAAGCTTTAAAGAAATGCGAATTGAACGCCATTCAAATCATCGGACCTCAAATCACCGTCATTCAAGCCATCACTCAATCCATCATTCTGGCCATCTTTATTTATCTTCCAATCTTAACCGCATTACTTGCACTTCTCAAAAACTCTTTAAAATAAAGCCAAACTCTTACGCTCGCCATAAACCAAAATGACTGACGACTTGACCCTAAAAGTCTTTTAAATCATAATGTGCCCTCAGCGCCGATTTGATAGATTCAGCTTGCGGGCGCATTAAAAGTACGGCTAAAGCGAGGAATCAGTATCTCTATACATTCCCGTCTTATTTTCCGTACCTCGTTAATTTATTTTTTTTTACAGATGCATCGAGGCACACATCATGACTAAAACCACTGTATTTACCTCAGAATCCGTTTCTGAAGGCCATCCCGATAAAATTGCCGACCAAATTTCCGACGCCATGTTGGACGCCATTCTTAAGCAAGACCCTAAAGCACGCGTTGCTTGCGAAACCTTTATAAAAACCGGCATGGTGTTATTGGGCGGCGAAATCACGACCACTGCTTGGGTTGACCAAGAAGAGTTGGTACGTCAAGTCGTCAAAGATATAGGCTACGATCATGGCGATTTAGGTTTTGACGGTGGTACCTGCGCCGTCCTCTCCTCAATTGGCAAGCAATCACCCGAGATCGCGATGGGTGTGGACGACTCCGCCGAGCATGAACAAGGTGCGGGCGATCAAGGTTTGATGTTTGGCTACGCCTCAAATGAGACCGACGTGCTGATGCCCGCCCCAATTTTTTACGCCCACCGTTTAATGGAGCGTCAAGCAGCGGTGCGCAAGTCTGGCACGCTGGAGTGGCTGCGCCCTGACGCCAAAAGCCAAATTACATTACGCTATCAAAATGGCCAACCGGTCGGCATTGATGCGGTCGTCCTTTCAACCCAGCATGCGCCCGACGTCAGTAACGCCACTTTGCGTGAAGCGGTGATGGAAGAGATTATCAAACCCGTCTTGCCTGCAGAATGGTTTACGAAACAGACGCAGTTCCACATTAACCCAACTGGACGTTTCGTCATCGGTGGTCCCGTAGGCGATGCGGGCTTAACCGGCCGTAAAATTATTGTCGATACTTACGGCGGCATGGCGCGTCACGGCGGCGGCGCTTTCTCAGGAAAAGATCCTTCAAAAGTAGACCGCTCCGCTGCTTACGCAGGTCGCTATGTGGCGAAAAACATCGTCGCAGCAGGCCTGGCAGATAAGTGTGAAATTCAAATTTCCTACGCCATTGGCGTTGCCGAGCCAACCC
>CAZVPH010000355.1:0-1802 GCA_964628125.1 uncultured Thiosulfatimonas sp.
TCGCGTTGATGTCGCAATTTAACCGACGAATATCGTCAAGCGTGATGGCGGTGATGCCATTCGCAAGAATCTCAGCACAGACCGGGTTTAAAGGGTTGGTGTAGGCATAGATTGTCGGAGTCAATCCTTCGGCAGGCAGGTGGTCACGTTGCATTTGAACGCCACGCGTCACTTGCAGATAGACAAATTGATCTTGCCACGAATGTTTCGCAATGAGGTTGTTGAGTAACTCTAACCATTGGCTGTCGGTCAATGGGTTTTGAATGTGGGTGGCGTCTAAACTGTTTTTTAGACGCTGTAGATGCTCTGGAAATAAAAACAATTTGCGGTCGTAAACGGGAATGACCTCGTAAACGCCATCGCCAAACAAAAAACCACGATCTTGTGTCGAGATCTTGGACTCCAGCATGGGCAGGTAGCGCCCATTCAAATAGACTGTCTGTTCGACGGCGGCTTCAGTGGCTGAGTTTATGTTCTGTTGAGAATAAGTGTTCATGATTCAATTCTTCGGTCACGCGGTTAGTTTAAAAAACTGAATAAAGAGCTAAAAAAGCGTTTGAGTTGGTCAAAGATTTTCTTAAAGAAAGAGCCTTCTTCAACATCTGCAAGTGCTACCAAAGCTTGCTCTTTAATTAATTTACCGTCGAGTGTGATATGCAGTTGACCGAGTGTTTGACCTTTTGCAATCGGTGCGGTGAGGTCTGGTTGTACTGAACTTTCAATGGTAATGTTTTTATACTGTCCGCGTGGGATGGTGATATAGAGATCTTCTTCTGTTCCCAGGCCTATTAGACCACGATCGCCTTCCCAAACCACCGCATCGTTAAGACGCTGTTGTCCATCATAAAGCTTGTGGGTTTCAAAGAAACGAAAACCATAGTTTAGGAGCTTTTGAGTCTCTTGAACGCGTACATTCGCACTGTCAGAGCCTAATATCACACTGACCAAACGCATCTCTTCACGCTTAGCGGAGGAGACTAGGCAGTAACCCGCACTGTCGGTGTGTCCTGTTTTTAAACCATCCACGGTTGCGTCTTGCCACAGCAGCTTATTACGGTTGTATTGAGTGATCCCGTTAAAGGTAAACTCTTTTTCTGAATACCATTTGTACTCTTCTGGGAATTTAGTGATTAAGTTTTTGGTCAGGATTGCAAGGTCGTTTGCCGTTGTGTAATGATCTTCGTGGGGCAGGCCTGTTGAGTTAACGAAATTAGTGTTGTTCATGCCGAGTGTTTTGGCGTATTTATTCATCAGCTGAGCAAACACTTCTTCGCTGCCTGCAATCACTTCTGCCAAGGCGACGCTGGCGTCGTTGCCAGATTGAATGACCATTCCTTTAATTAAGTCACTGACTTTTACTTTTTTACCGACTTCGATAAACATTTTAGAGCCGGGCATTTTCCAGGCTTTTTGACTGATGGTGACTTCGTCGTCCATATTCATGTTGCCGTTGTTCAGCTCATTAATCACCACGTAACCCGTCATGATTTTTGTCAAACTCGCCGGCTCGACACGTTCGTCCGCCGCTTTACTGGCCAAAACGTGTCCGCTGTTAAAGTCGATAAGCAGATAGGAGTTTGCAGCAATAGAGGGCGCTGAAGGAACAACGTGCGGGGTCGCCATTTGTGGAGTTGGTAAAGTGTTGGCAGACACTACCTGGAAAGCCGTGAGACACAGTAGTGTCAAAGTTGCGAAAGTATTTTTGAGCGTAAGCATGTGAGACGGGTTCCCCAGGATAATCTAAAAAGCAAAAAAAGTGGATGGTTGAGTCGTAAGACGAGAACGATAATGTACCATAAGTT
>CAZVPH010000356.1:0-1799 GCA_964628125.1 uncultured Thiosulfatimonas sp.
CATGTACACCGCCACAGAAGACAGTGATGCGCTGTGCGTGGTAACGGAGTGGCAATCTTTTTACTCGCCTAATTTTGAGAGCTTAAAAAACAATCTGCGCACACCGATTATTTTAGACGGTCGCAACCTCTACGATAAAGCATGGTTAGAAGAGAATGGCTTTATCTATTATGGCATTGGACGTTAGTGCAACGCATAAGACGTTGACCAGTTAAAAGAGAGACAAGACTATGACCCAAAACGCGACTAAAAACCCCGCCCAAACGCTCAGCTGTTTTAAAGCCTACGACATACGTGGACGTGTACCAAACGAGTTAAATGCAGAGTTAGCCTACAAAATAGGCCGTGCATTTGCCGCACAGCTTACCCCTCGTCAGGTCGTGGTTGGCTACGACATTCGCTTAGAGAGCCCTGAACTGGCGAGAGGTTTAATACAAGGCTTGATCGAATCTGGCGTTGATATTATTGATATTGGTCTGTGTGGTACCGAAGAAGTCTATTTTGCGACCCCCTATTACCAAGCAGATGGCGGCATTATGATCACCGCCAGCCACAACCCCAAGGGGTATAACGGCATGAAACTGGTCGCCGCCGGCTCAGTGCCCATCAGCGGTGATTCGGGGTTAAAAGAGATTGAACAACGTATTATTGAAGAGCGTTTTAACGACACTGTCGCCGAAGCAGATCGTGGCACGATTCGACAAAAGCCCAGTAAGCAGGCCTATATTCAGCACCTACTGACTTATGTGGATGTCGCTCAATTAAAGCCTTTAAAATTGGTGGTCAATGCCGGCAATGGTGCCGCAGGACCGACCTTTACTGAATTAGCAAAAGCGCTGCCTTTTGAGGTAACCACGCTGCATCACGAGGCTGATGGCCACTTCCCAAACGGTGTGCCTAACCCGATGATCATTGAAAACCGCACCGTCACCACCAACACCGTGATCGAACAACAAGCAGACATGGGGATTGCTTGGGATGGTGATTTTGACCGCTGTTTTTTATTTGACGAAACCGGTGCGTTTATTGAAGGTTATTATTTAGTCGGATTACTGGCCGAAACCTTGTTGGCCGCACACCCTGGCGAAAAAATTGTCCACGATCCACGGCTGACCTGGAACACCATCGAACAGGTCACGCAAGCCGGTGGCTGTGCGATTCAATCCAAAACTGGGCACGCATTTATTAAAGAGCGGATGCGTAAAGAAGATGCCGTTTACGGTGGCGAAATGTCGGCGCACCACTATTTTAGAGATTTTTTCTATTGCGACAGCGGCATGATTCCTTGGTTATTGGTTGCTCAACTGATCAGCCAGAGTGGCAAAACCTTGTCAGAACTCATCTCAGAAAGAGCCAAAGCTTACCCATGCAGCGGTGAAATTAACTACACCGTCAACGACAGCTCAGCCATCCTAGCCAACGTTCGTGCGCACTTTGTCAAAGACCAGCCCATCGTTGATGAAACCGACGGCTTAAGCTTGGAGTTTGCACAATGGCGCATGAACATCCGCGCCTCCAACACCGAGCCACTGTTAAGACTCAACGTTGAATCTCGCGGTGACCCAGACCTGGTCGCACAAAAAGTCAGCGAGTTAGAAGCTATTATCTTGGCCTAATATCTTGACCTAACATTTTGGCTTAACGTTAGCTTAAGACCGTCGTGACGGCCTTATTGCATTAAAAATATTTGGATGTCCGCTGGCGTGACACCCTGTCGTTACAACAACATGAGCCTTTGCGACTTCAGTGACTTTAGTGGCTTAGTAACTCAACCCTCTAACCTATTTAAGCCACTCCCC
>CAZVPH010000357.1:0-1783 GCA_964628125.1 uncultured Thiosulfatimonas sp.
ACCGCAGACCTCAACACTGCCAGTGTTGCGCTCTCCCAGCTGAGCTATAGCCCCTCGAGCTGATGGGGCGTATTATATAGAGTTGGCCCAACTCGTCAAGCCCTAATTAACAAAAATAAGTGACTTTTCTTTAAATCTTCTAAAATCGTTGCTAAGCGATTGATTTCAGGTTTCAGCAAATGGATTTTTTAATAAAGTTGATGAAAATTGATGTGAAAGTTTTGGGTTTTAAATAGCAACCAGCTAAGCTGGCGATTAAATTTAGCTGAAAAAACGCTCTCAAGAGCACTGTATCAAAAAATACAAACCTAATACAAAACCAATAAAAGAATCCAATAAAAAGAAATGGCCTGCTTTAAACTCAGAAATAGTCAGCGCCATTGCTTAATGGTTTATTTTTAAGGTTCATTGCTTTATGTTTATTTAACGCCCTATGCTTTCAGCAACCAATAAGCCCGTCACAAGCGAGTTAAGCTTCCGTGCTCTTTCTTGCTTCAATGTATTCAAGCGCCATTTTGATTCGAGCGATGCAACGTGGCTTGCCAATTAACTCAGCCGTTGCATCAATCGCGGGAGATTGTCCGCCGCCAGTGATCGCAACCCGCAGAGGCATGCCCACCTTTCCCATGCCCAACTCGAGTGTTTCTGCAGTGAGGTTAATCTCTGCGTGAATCAGTGCGGTCGTCCAGTCAGTTAAGGTATCCAGCTTCGCCAATAACATTCTAAGCGCCTCTTCTGCCACGGGGCGCAGATGCTTTTTAGCGGCGCCTGGCTCAAAGGCTTCAAAGTCCTGATAAAAATACACTGCCCCTGCCGCCATCTCCACCAGAGTTTTAGCGCGATCTCTAAGTAGGTGTGCGACATCGACCAATTCTGGTCCTTGCGATAAATCACAACCGAGCTGTGCAATAAAAGGCGCAACGTAGCGTGCAAGGTGTTCTGGGCTGGCGACTTTGATGTGTTGTTCATTTACCCAGGTTAGCTTTGTGTGGTCAAACGTCGACGGCGAGCTGTTCACTTTGTTTAAGTCGAAATATTCAATCATTTCGTCCATTGTAAAAATCTCTTGGTCGCCGTATGACCAGCCAAGACGCACTAGATAGTTCAGCAAAGCTTCTGGTAGAAAACCCTCTTCTTTGTATTGCAGAACGCTGACGGCGCCATGGCGTTTTGACAAACGTGAACCGTCTTCACCTAAAACCATTGGAATGTGAGCAAACTTAGGGATAGGCGCGCCCATTGCGCTGTACAGATTGATTTGACGCGGTGTGTTATTAAGGTGGTCGTCTCCACGAATAACGTGCGTCATTCCCATATCCCAATCGTCCACCACTACCGTTAGGTTATAAGTAGGCGTGCCGTCAGAGCGAGCAAGCACTAAATCGTCCAGCTCTTTATTGGCAACAGTCACCTCTCCTTTAACCAAGTCGTGAATCACCACAACGCCATCCAGTGGGTTTTTAAAACGAATAACCGGTTTAACGCCAGCAGGTGGTTCGCCGGTAAAATCGCGGTATCGCCCATCATAACGTGGCTTTTCGCCTGCGGCTTTTTGCGCTTCACGCATGGCGTCTAACTCGTCTGGTGTGGCGTAACAGTAATAGGCTAAATTTTTTTCAAAAAGATCTTCAATCACCTCTTTATAGCGTTCAAAACGATGCGTTTGATAAATAGGTCCTTGATCATAATCCAAGCCTAACCAGCTCATTCCCTCTAAAATCGCGTTCACAGACTCTTCAGTAGAGCGTTCAAGATCGGTGTCTTCAATCCGCAGCGTAAACTC
>CAZVPH010000358.1:0-1763 GCA_964628125.1 uncultured Thiosulfatimonas sp.
ACTTCAAGACGAACTCGAGATGCTGCACAATTGGCGTATGACGTTGCCTTGGCCAGTCATTTTAAAGCCAAAGCCGACGTCGCAGAGCACCAGGCCTGGTCAAAATATGTTTATCTGACTGCGCCGGTGGACGGTAAAGTGGTTAAAATCCACGCCCCATTGGGCACGACGGTTTATAAAGAGAATACGCCTTTGTTAGACTTGGAGAACTAATTCTCAATGATTGAGCTGTAAAACGTTCTTGAGAAAAGGTATATAGAAGCAATAGCCGTAAAGTCACAGAACGGAACCTCATTATCGAGTGTTTCGTTTAATGTTTGGAGAAAAACATGTCATCCATTAAAACAGAGTATGCTCTGAAATACTGGCGTTTAGCCATTCATCTGGTATTTAAAACCAAGCACTTTGGCGTCAATAATCTCTGGTGGGCCTCACAGCCCTCGCCGATTGGCTGGCATTGGCACCAGATTCTATGGGGCACGCTGACGGTGATGCCGATGGTGCGTAACTATCAATCTCTTAAAGTCAGAAGTTGTCTGGGTTGGCTGCCTGAAGCCGAGTGCGTGGCACTTGGTTTTAAACAATCCTGATTTAGGAAGTTACTTTAGGAAGTTACGTCAAGCAGTGACTGAAAGCACTCCCGATCATCTGTTTGTTTAAGGAGAGTTTAAGGTGTTTGTGTTCGAATTTTGTACGACTTTCGTCTTACTATAGGAATAACGGCAATGGACTTCGAACAACGACAATCTTCACGATTTTCTCGACCCTTTATGGTGACAAATCATGAAGACGAACTTTTTTTGGAAGCGTTTAAAGGCTTTGATGTCAATCTGACCGGGTTGAGCTTCTGGCTGGACGACGCTGACCTATTTCTTCCGGGGCAGCAGGTTAGTCTTAGGATTAAAAACAGTGACACCCAGGAAGTTTACTGCCTGGAAAGTGTTGAAATTATTCACCAACGTTCTGCAAACGACCGGATTTTATGCGGCTGTCATATTGCTCAAGTCACCAGTGCACAGCTGCTAGCACACCACCGTACCGTGATGACAGATGCTCAAAGTGCGTGGGCATCGATGCAGACGTCGGAGATGTCGGAGTTTGATTTTATTGAGAGTGACTCAAGAGCGTCAACAGACGAGGGCGATTTTCAACAAGCGGTCATGGCCCTGAATCTTGCGGTTTCGCAACAACGCTCAAGCCGTAACGACGGCTTAAAGCGTCTGCAAGCATTGGAACAGAGCATTCAAAAAATAGTAAGCGCTCAGGACCTTTTAAACGCGCAGGCGAACACGCTTGGATCGAGTCACCTGATAAGTTTAAACAGCGCATTCCAGTCGTTTTTTAACCACTATCTGCAGGCAAGTGACACGACTCTTTCGTTAACTATACTTGCTAAATTATTGGCCTACACCCCTAGAGAATTGGGTGAGCGACAGGCTTGGAAAACACTGATTACCGATTTTGAAACCCGGTTTTTAACCGAAGGGCAACAGATCGCGTACGACTTTATGCATCAAGGCCTGAGTGCCGATGAGGCGTTAAAAATGGCCGATGACTATTTAAAACAGAACCAGAGCTGGATTTAAACCTGTACTTAAACCCGGTTTACCGCTTCCTATGCGAATGCATCCCGCTGAGCCTCTTGAGCTCGCATCTTGCTGTTTCTTGGCTATTTTTTGTTGCGTTTATGGCGCGCGCGACGTAGTTTTTTATCTTCTTCTTTCGCCAACTGTTTTTCCAGTTTTCTCTGGCGCTGAATCTCG
>CAZVPH010000359.1:0-1761 GCA_964628125.1 uncultured Thiosulfatimonas sp.
AATGCTCAGGGCCTGTTGCACCAGAATACCTCCAGGCCTGGTCATGTTTGGCATCGGTTTGGGTATTGTTCTTCTCATCACGCTTAACGGCTACTGAAGCTGGCTTAGGCGGAATTAACGTGGGTTCAACTCTCGGCTCAAGCTTTGGTGCCGACGGCTTGGCTGCGCTTCCGGTGACCGGTGGCGGAGCAACTGGCATTACATCAAGCTTGCCTTTGACACCACTCGCTTCCGCCCCTAAGTCTAATAAAGGTTTGCTTTCGTGCGTTAACTTAGCGTTTTCAGGCTCGACAGCAAACACCTGTGTGCTTGAGAGCAACAGGACAGCTAGGGCGACTGGTGGCAACATGAACATCCGTTTTTTCATTCTCACACTCCGCAAATACATTGGCAAATTTCGGCTTTAATACAAATTCGGCTTAATCTTAAACTTTAAAACCACTTTAGCTTATAACCACTTTCAGTTTAGCTTTAGCAATAAATCTGCCAGAACGTAACTTAAGTCACAGCGGGCGACACGCGTGCGTCCAGCAACTCTTGAAACAGTTCCAGCTCATGCTTTTGAATGGCAAACACGCCCTCCCCGCCATGCTCAAATTCAAACCAATAGAGCGGCAGTTCAGGGTAAACCAATTCCATGTAATACTGAGAAACACCGACCTCGACAATCAACACACCCTCTTCTTTTAAATAGCGTGGCGCTTCGGCTAGAATCTTTCGCACCAAATCTAAGCCATCGGCACCGGCCTCAAGCCCTAACCTTGGCTCTTGTTGAAACTCCGCCGGCAAAGCTTCCATTTCAATCACATCCACATACGGTGGATTTGAGACAATTAAATCGTACTGTTTGCCCGTCAGCGCTGAAAAAAGATCCGATTCAATTGCGTGGGCAAAGCCCTCTAAACCGTGCAACTCAATATTGGCACGGGCTACCTCTAAAGCCTCTTTCGAGAGGTCCACGAGATCGACTTGAGCATTGGGAAACGCCTGCAAAGAGGCGATGCCGATGCAACCGCTGCCGGTACATAGGTCCAGAAGATCCGTTACGCTGTCAGGGTTGACCCACGGTTCATATCGTTGATGAATGAGTTCGGCAATCGGCGAGCGTGGTACTAAAGTCGATTCATTAACCTTAAAGAGAATGCCTGCAAACCACGCTTCTCCCGTTAAATAAGCGGCCGGTTTTCGGCTTTCAATGCGTCGTTCAAACAGCTCTGTCACCGCTTGCTTTTCATGCAACGTCAAACGAGAAAACCAGTAATTTTCTGGAATGTTCATCGGTAAATTTAACGCGTAAAAAACCAACACTTTTGACTCATCAAACGCATTGTCCGTGCCGTGGCCAAAAAACAGCTCTGCCTTGGTAAAAAGAGAGCCACCCCAACGGACAAAATCCGTTATGTTTTCTAAGCCGTCGTGCTGGTAATTAATGCTGCTCATCTTGAACTTGTTCCTGTTTATGTTTACACGTCATCTGCAGCGGGTTTGAGCGCATGCTTTGGTCTAAAGGTTTTCACGAAGTTGGGATCTGTCTCTAAATAACCGCCCTCAATCAAATCTATGCAGTAAGGCACCGCTGGAAAAACCGCCTCTAAACACTCGCTGATGGCTGAGGGCTTTCCTGGCAGGTTGATGATTAAAGTTGAGCCTCGCACACCGGCAATTTGACGGGATAAAATCGCCGTCGGCACATATTTTAAGGAGACCGCACGCATCTGCTCGGCAAAGGCATGTACGTCCATCGCGCCGCCGCGAGTGGTG
>CAZVPH010000360.1:0-1740 GCA_964628125.1 uncultured Thiosulfatimonas sp.
AATGCCGTGATCGATTGAGGCACGGGTTTGGCTGACCAAATCTTTTAGGCGCGCAGTTTCATCAAACCGCGCAGTGTAAAGCGTCTCTTCAATCAAGCCCGCCATCGCGTTTTGGTGTCGGTTAAGCGATTTTGACGAGAGCATGAAGTGGCTATGACACCCACTTGGCGATTTAAGCTTGGAGTGCACCGCAGAGCGCGCGGAAATACCACCGGAGATTTCTGCGTGATACGATTGGGTGGTTAAGTAGTCGCGACCGCCACTGCCAACCTCTGTAAAACAGGTGTTGAATAATGGCATTAGGGCTTTTTCGGCGTCGGTTAACGCCGGTAAATCAATCACCACCTGCTCATAGGTCAAACCATTACTGCCGCACTCATAACGTGTTACTGGTACAGCGCCAACCATTGAATATTCAGCGTGGTAAGCTTTAACGGTTTCAGGAATATCTTCTTTAGTCACCTCTGGCAAGATGCTTGGATCATCAATCTCCGCTTGACGTTTTTCCAAAGCGACCGCTTGATCGATAATTGCCTGCTTTTCAGCGTCGGTTAACTTCGCCTGAATCGCTGCCAACTTGTCCTTTTCTGCTTGCTCTTTTTGAGCCGATAACTCGGTGTCCGGTGTCATGGTTAATCGCACTCGGTGTGGATTATCCAATAAAAGCGATTTGACCAGGCCTGGTATAAACTGCGGATCCTTAACTTCATTCTCTAGGACTTTAAGCGCTTGATCGGTGTCTAATAAAGCGATTGGATCGCCTTCATGCAACGCACCTGGCAAGGCGTGCAGAATCAACTGCAACCCATAAGGATAGCTGTCGCCACCGACTTCACGTTGAGATAATTCCAACTGATGCAACATCGCATCAACTTGTGACTGCTCAACGCCCTCCTCCACAATACGCTGTAGCTCGTTTAAAATTAGGTCTTCAACTGCTTGAGCATGCTCCGCTTCTGAACCTTGAACTCCAACGACAAACACCATCTCCTTGTTTGACTCTTCAAAGCCACACAATGGCGAAGGTGCGGTAGCAAATGGGCACTCTTCCAGCGCCAAGCGTAATGGCGACGCACTGTTGTCAAGCAACACGGCCGACAACAAATGACCTTTTAAAATCTCAACCGGATCTTTATTTTCGCCGAGCAACCACCCTAAGACAATGTGGGTTTTCTTTTTGACATCCGTCTCATCAAGCGCGTACTTTGCAGTCACCACTTTGGGGTTCGTCAATCTCTGTTCAAGGCCGACGTGCACTTGTTTTACGGTGTCTTTAAAGCGTGCCAGCGCCAACGCCTCAAACTGAGTTTGATGTTCCAGCGCAGGAATATCGCCGTAGGTCATAAAGACAGAGTTTGACGGATGGTAGTGATTTTGATGAAACTCAACCAGTTGTTGATGGGTTAAGTCAGGAATGTCTTCTGGCTCACCACCGCTGTTGTAGTGGTACGTATTGGTCGGATAAAGTTCTGCAGAAAACGCCTGCCACAAGGTTGAAATCGGCGAGCTCATCGCGCCTTTCATCTCATTAAACACCACCCCTTTATAGGTTAACGCAGAGTCCGAGTTGGTCATCTCTTCAAACTCAAAACGGTGGCCTTCTTGCGCAAAATCTAACACGTCTATTTTCGGGAAAAACACTGCATCCATATAGACTTGCAACAAGTTATCAAAGTCTTTTCGATTTTCGGTTGCAAACGGGTACGCGGTCCAATCGCTGGAGGTAAAGGCATTCATAAA
>CAZVPH010000361.1:0-1728 GCA_964628125.1 uncultured Thiosulfatimonas sp.
TTAATGATGATTTTCTAAACCGTCCATCACTGACAAGACTCACCTCGGTTGGACTCTTTTCCAACCCACTGCCCCTATTACCTTTCCAGTGCAATAGGGGCTTTTTTTTATCTAAATTATCTCCAACACCATAAACAGAGGTCACCACGATGAAAATTCTTAGATCAACTCTTATCACACTCGGTATCTTAACCTTTCTGAGCGCGCCTCAGCTTCAAGCCGACGCGTTTGCGCCTTATGGCACAGCTCAGGTCGATATGCACGCCTATCCCGTCATTAACACCGTGTTTGATGTCAATTACAGCGACCCAAGTCACCTGAATACCTTGGCGGTGTTTTTAACCAAAACAACGGAGGCCTTGAAGGGCAAAGCGGTCGTGGTGACGCATGGTCCGGAGTTGAGGGTCTTTGCCAAGGAGAACTATGAAAAGTATCAAGGAATTGTCGATAGGATGGTGGCTCTGTCTGAGCAAGGAGTGGAGTTTCGGATGTGTCACAATGCGATGAGCGCGGCAGGCTTTAAAGCGAGCGATATGTATGGGTTTATTACGGTGGTGCCAGGAGGGTTTCCTGAAATTGCTTATCTGCAATCTCAAGGATACGCCTATATAAACCCACTGCCTTTACCGGTAAAGGATGTGCGCTATATAGACCAACCGCACTTAAAAAAATAACAGCGGTTATCAATTTTTAATTCGCATAACCAGTTTTAAACCGCAATTTAAACCGCAATCCCACTGTGCTGCAACAGTGCATCGATCTTGGGCTTGCGGCCTCTAAACTCTTTAAACAACAGCATGGGATCGACCGATCCGCCGGCAGATAAAATCACTTTTTTAAATTTCATGCCGGTCTCTGGGTTCAAAATACCCTGCTCTTCAAACAGACTGAACGCATCTGCCGACAGGACTTCTGCCCACTTGTAACTAAAATACCCGGCGGCATAACCGCCTGCAAAAATATGACTAAAACTGTGCAAATTACGGCTGTACTCGGGCGGCATAATCACTGCAACCTCTTGGCGAATACGTTGTGATAAATCACTCAACGTCTCTATTTGAATAGGATCGTAAAAAGCGTGCAGTTCAAAATCGGTCAGTGAAAACTCAATCTGACGAAGCATCATCATCGCCGACTGAAACCCACGACTCTTTTTGAGGGCCTGAAACAGTTCATCGGGCAGTTTTTCGCCGGTCTCAACATGGCTGGAGATCAGATCTAACCCCTCTTTTTCCCAACAAAAGTTTTCCATAAATTGCGACGGCAGCTCGACCGCGTCCCATGGAACGCCGCTGATTCCAGACACGTCCAAATGCTCCATCTCTGTCATCAAATGGTGAATACCGTGGCCAAACTCGTGAAACAGTGTGGTCAGCTCATCGTGCGTTAAACAGGCTTCTTCACCTTTTAAGGGCGGCGTAAAGTTACAGACCAAATAAGCGACCGGCGTTTGCAGCTCGCCTTGTGGCGTTTTCCAACGGGTAATCGCCGAATCCATCCAAGCGCCACCGCGTTTGTTTTCACGGGCATAAAGGTCTAAATAAAAATGGCCAATGGCCGTGCCATCAGCTGATTGCAACTCGTAAAAACGCACCTCTTTGTGCCACACGGGTGCGCCTTGCTTTGCAATCACCTTAACGCCAAACAGCGTTTGAGTGATGTCAAACAACCCTTCAAGTGATTTTTCAACAGGAAAGTAAGGCCGTAAAATCTCTTGCGACAGTGAGA
>CAZVPH010000362.1:0-1721 GCA_964628125.1 uncultured Thiosulfatimonas sp.
CAGCACTTATAGAGTTATTTTGCTTATTTAACACAGGCTTTGTTGCTTGCGATGTTACTTGCATACTCTACTCCTTAAGCACACGTGCGACTGAAACCCCACGCCCTTGAAAAAGCCATTCGACTTCGGTGAAACGACTGTTAATTTCGTATGTTTTTCCAAAAACAACCTCACCTTGAGTAGGCAGTCGCGTAGGGGTAATTTGCTGGGCTTCGATATTAAAGCTAGGCATTTCAATGCAGCAGGAGACCACTGTCAATTGCTGCTGTTTAACAAACTGCGCGGCCTCAACAATGGGCTGCTGTTGCAAAATGGACGCATAATTAAGCACCGCAAAATTTAAGGTCGCCGTCATGGCTAAGCCTGAGAGCACAACTTGCACGTGCGTCGACCAGCGCGCCGCGATTAAGGCGCCACCGGTTATCGCCAGCACCCCCATCCAAATAAAATAACCGTTTGGAATGTAGGTCACCGCGGTCCCAAAGGTTTCTAATAGAAATGGATTCGTTTCATCCTTTAAACTCCACTCCACCACCCAAGGTAAAACCGAAAGCACAGCGCTCAGCACCAACAGCGTGACGCCTAAGCCCCACTTGACACGATGGTGACGCGCATAATACGCCATCGCAATAAGAACGGGGGGCACCCCGTACATTAAGTAGTGCGGCAGCTTAGTGGCCGCAAAGGTGAAAAACACCAGAACCAGCGCAAACCAAATGGCCAGTAAACGCCAAAGCCCAGCGGTTTTAGAGCGCTGCCACCAAGGAAACAGGCTTTGGATTAAAAGTGGAAAAAACGGCAAGGTTAACAATATTAGGGCAATAAGATAGTAGAGCGGATTGCCACTGTGACCTTCCATAGGGCTGACAAAACGGCCAATATTATGCACCCCAAAAAACTCATAAATAAACTCTTCGCCAAACAAAACCACTTGCAACAAATACCAGGGCAACGCCACCAGCATCAGCAACAACCACCCTTTCCAGGCAAGAATCATCGTTTTTAACAGCGGCCATTGACGCCCTAATAACAGGTAAATGAACAGACTGCCCGCGACAATGACCAACGCAATCGGTCCTTTTGCGAGCACGCCAAAGCCGGTCCAAAAGTACGCCCAATAGAGTTGTTTAATTTGTTGGGTCTGTAAAAAATCGTAAGCCTTATAAAACGCCAGTGAGATAAATAAAATCAACCAGGCATCTGGAATGGCGGCTTTAAAAATCATGGCCACTCCGGCTGAAAACAGGGCAATCCAGACCACTAACCAAGCGGTTTCTTGATCCAGATAGTGCTTAACAAAATCATAAGTCGCCCACAACCAAAACCCTAGCGCAATCAGCGACGGAATGCGATAGGCAAAACGCCCTTCGCCAAACACCGCCAAACCAAGCGCCTGACTCCAGTACATCAGCACCGGTTTATGAAAAAACGGTTCACCGTTGAGCATGGTCACCCACCAGTTTCCGCTGAGCGCCATCTCTCTGGAGACTGCGGCGTACGCCCCTTCATCCATGTCGAACAACGGAAAATAAAAGGCCGGGATCACATACAACACGGCCAGGCTCACCAGTAAAAAAGTGAGCAGAGCCGACGGTGAGCAGAATCTTTGCAGCCAAACAGACCCTCCTGCCGTAAACGCTAAATTCTGTTTAGCTTCATCAGGTTTGGTGACGTTCGGCGAGGTCTCTGAGGGTGTGGGCGTTGATTTTGATTCGAACACA
>CAZVPH010000363.1:0-1717 GCA_964628125.1 uncultured Thiosulfatimonas sp.
GACAGCTTGAACTTGCTTAAAAATCGCGCAGCGCTGTTTTAACAGTCTGCGAGACAAACTCTCTATTTTTTCCACTCCTAAACAACAGGATCACACCTCTTACAAGGTGATCTTGGGAGAAAAACTGTTCCATGACGTTAACTTCTCTTCGGACAGAGTCGTTTGGTTCGACCATCGACATTGACATCGACTTAATGGCGAAGCGCAAGTTAGGGATAGCGCTGTCCGGCAAGAGTGTTAGAATAAAGATGTTTTTTAAACTCTCTTGCCGGACAGGGTCAAGGCAAGACACTGGGCGATGATCACCGTGAATAACTCTCCTTCTCTCTCGAAATTTTCGACTCATTATATACAGTGGGGGATTATTCTAGCCAGCCTAGTGCTGATAGGCGGTCTGTTCTTTAAAACACTGAGCCCGCTGCTTGAGGATCGGGCGATGATCCTGGAAGGCACTCTTTTTACCCATGAATTACAAAGTTCTATTTTAGACACGGTTTTTCCCGGCCAAATCCAAGGGGTGCATAACGACGATCATTTAAACAATCAAGCCATCGCTTTAAAAAAAATATTGCAGCAGATGAAAATGGCGGCTTCTGTTCAGTCGAAACCTGAATTGCACGCTGAACTGTCAAATCTGTTGAGTCTAGCGCACCAGCAGTCGGACGCGGTGGACACCTTTAAGAGCATCCACTCAGTGTTGCAAAATTCTCGCGCTCACTTTCCAGCCGCCTTTGACGCCTGTGTGCACTCTTTCGATCACCAGGGGCAACTTACCTCTGAAGTGAGTGACTTTTTACAAAAAACTTTCATTACGGGTTTACTCCCTGACCGAGAAATTTATGCCAGCCCGTCGCCGGTCAAACTGCAGCCGTACGCCCAGTTCTCTGAATCTTGCACCACCTTTTTTAACCACGCCAAACTTTTGGCGGAATACACCCCCAAAGAACTGCAGATTCACAACCGTATTTTCGACTTGAGATTACACGAAGGACTGCATAAATTTTACCGTCACTTTGAACAAATGACCTCGAGCGTCATCGCCCACAATAAAACTCTTTATCTGATTATTTCACTGTTTTCGATTCTCCTCTTACTCTATATTGGCTTTACCCTCATCACGTCACACAGAGCCAATGCCGACTTAGAGCGCACGCTTAATCACCTCTCAAAGCAGCAAACGCTTTTTACGGCTTTAATAAAAGCCAACTCGGCGATTGCCAACTCGAATGACCGAGTCAGTTTATATCAACAAATTTGCGACATCGCCACCAGCGACGGCTTATTCGACAGTGCTTGGATTGGCGAACTGCAACCCAATCTTGATGTGTTGCCAATCGCCACCTCTGGCGCGGGGGCTGAGTTAATTTCGACACTGCCTTTTTCGGCAAATCCGGACAAACTAGAGGGACAAGGCCTCATTAGAGCCTGTATTGAGTGCAAGAAAGCGGTGATCACCAACCGACATACAGAACGTTTGCACGACACGATCTGGGCGGATCTCGGGGTAAAATGGAATGTTCAGGGCAGCGCGTCTTTGCCCATTGTTGTGGAGGGTCAGGCCGTTGGTTGCTTTGTGGTCTACACGCAAAAAACGGATTTTTTTGACGCTGAAAACAGTTTGTTACTGCAACAGTTTGCAGACGACTTAGGCAACGCCCTGGTTCGCCTGAAGTCTCAGCGTGAGCTTGCCGTTTCCGCCATTGCCTTTGAAAGCCAT
>CAZVPH010000364.1:0-1699 GCA_964628125.1 uncultured Thiosulfatimonas sp.
GCCTACAGAATCAAGCAGTAAACAGTACAATGTAGTCTCTTATCGAGCTTTTAATGACTTTTTAATGGAGAACACCTGATGAATATCAAAGGCAATCGACTCTTTATTCTAGACACCAATGTCCTGATGCACGACCCTATGGCGCTATTTCAGTTTGCAGAGCATGATATTTTCATCCCGATGACCGTTTTGGAAGAGCTGGACGCCGGTAAAAAAGGACTTTCCGAAGTCTCTCGAAACGTCCGTGAAACTAACCGTTTAATGGATAAAATCATCAGCAATGCGACGTTTGAAGACATTAAAAACGGCCTTTCTTTAGAGCGCATCCACCCAGGTTACGACAAACACTCTCCTCGACACCTGGGAAAACTCTACTTTGAAACAGAGCCAATGATGGCTGAGTTACCCGCTTACTTGCCCAGTCATAAAGCGGACAATCACATTTTGCAAACCGGGTTGGCCTTGACACAGAGCTTGACCAACTGCCAAGTCACGTTGGTCACCAAAGATATTAATATGCGCATCAAGTCTTCAGCCATGGGTTTACATTCTGAAGACTACTATAACGACCGAGTGCTTGAGGACACTGACCTACTTTACCGTGGTTGGGAAGCCCTGCCAGAAAACTTTTTTGAAAACCACGGCAAACAGATGAAGTCCTGGCAGATTGAGGGGCGTACCTTCTACGAACTTGAGGTGGATGAGAAATCTAACTGGCTTCCAAACCAATCCCTAATCAGCACCAACGAAGCGGGGTTTAATGTCACAGTTCAAAGCGTTAAAGGCGGCAAAGCGACTCTTGAATATATGCAAGATTTTACGCAACACAACCGTTCTGTCTGGGGAATTCATGCCCGCAACAGCGAACAGAATATCGCCCTCAACTACTTAATGAACCCCGAAATAGATTTTGTCTCCCTGCTCGGCGTGGCCGGAACGGGCAAAACGCTTTTAACGCTTGCCGCGGCTCTAGAGCAGACACTTGATTTGAATCTTTACACTGAAATTATTATGACGCGTGCCACGATTCCAGTTGGAGAGGACATCGGTTTCTTACCCGGAACCGAGGAGGAGAAAATGACCCCATGGATGGGCGCTTTAATGGATAACTTAGAAGTATTGAGCGATTCCGATGGCAGTACCGACTGGGAGAATGCAAGCACGCAAGAGCTAATCGGCAACCGCATTAAAATTAAATCCATGAACTTTATGCGGGGTAGGACGTTCTTAAAGAAGTTTATTATTATCGACGAGGCTCAAAACTTAACCCCAAAACAGATGAAAACACTCATCACTCGAGCCGGCGAAGGAACAAAGGTGATCTGCCTTGGGAATATCGCTCAAATAGACTCTCCCTACCTATCCGAAAGCACTTCGGGCTTGACCTATGTGGTGGATCGTTTTAAAGAGTGGGACCACAGCGCACACATTACTTTAGCTCAGGGAGAACGCTCACGCCTTGCTCTATTTGCTTCAGACAACCTGTAGAATGTAATTGGGACTTTAGCAGGCTAGCCAAGTGTTTTTTTAGTTCGTAACTTGAACTCTCAACTGGACGCACTTCTAAAATTTGCATAACGCGTTTAATCCAAAAACAAAAAAGGCCATTTAGGCCTTTTTTTATAGACAAACTCAATGAGACTAGACACACCGCTTATGCGGCGAGTCAAGTCAGATTGGCGCTAGAACTAACGCCCCA
>CAZVPH010000365.1:0-1697 GCA_964628125.1 uncultured Thiosulfatimonas sp.
TTCGGAATTTTACCTTCCGAACTGGCCTTTAGCATGAACCAACTCTTGCACTCTCAACCAACGATTGCTGATGAGTAAGCGTTTACAGTCACGGGTTAGCATTCGTTAAGCCGTGACTGTACCCGCGGGTGCGAGCGACACAGACAAGCTACTTTGGCAAAAAATCTGCCAAGGTTTTGAAAACCTCAAACAACTCTTCTTCCGTGTCAGCCAGGATATTGATATGACCTAGCTTACGGCCAGCGCGCTCCTCTTTATCGTACAGATGTAAAAACGCCTTGGGCATGCTTAACACCTTATCAATCGGCCCGGTTTCACCAATAACGTTAATCATGGCCGCCACCGGTTGGCGCGGTGAAGTATCGCCTAACGGCAAGCCGGTAATTGCGCGGATGTGGTTCTCAAACTGTGACGTCATCGCCCCTTCCATCGTCCAGTGGCCAGAGTTGTGCACCCGTGGCGCCATCTCATTCGCCACCAAGCCGTGAACGGTTTCAAACAGTTCTAACGTTAAGACGCCAACATGATCCAGTTCATCCAGCAAGCTTTTCATATAGGCTTCGGCTTTTTGCTGCGTGGCCTCAGACACCTTTCGGGCGGGCGCAATGGTGTAGCGCAAAATTCCATCGTGATGCACATTCTGCACTAATGGGTAATAAACGTGTTCGTTATTGGCATTGCGCACCGCCACCATCGACAATTCACGCTGGAAGTTCACAAAGCCCTCCAACACCAATTCTCGCCCTCCAATTTCTGACCAGGCCTGGTCAATTTGAGCCGCGTCTTTTAAGACAAACTGCCCTTTACCGTCGTAGCCTTCTGTCGTCGTTTTCAGCACCGCGGGCACACCAATTTTCGCCACCGCAGCCTTTAACCCTTCAAGAGAGTCAATCACTTGATAAGGCGCACAAGGAATCTCTAACTGATCAAACAGCCCTTTTTCGCGACCACGATGTTGTGAGATAAACAGCGACTTTTCACCCGGATATACCGGCGTGGTTTTGGCGATCTCTCGCACCATCGCCACGTCGGTGTTTTCGCTCTCGTAGGTAATGACGTCTGCAAACTCAACCAAATCAGTCAAGGCTGTCGCGCTTTCAGAGGACAGAAACAACTGACCCAGCAGACTGGAAGGCTCTTGCTGACTGTTGCCATAAAAGCCGAATTTCTGACCCAGCGGATAACCGGCCATTGCCAACATACGTCCAAGTTGACCAGCGCCTAATACACCAATACGTTTTGTAATTGGGGTCATACCTCTCTCCATGCAAAAGAATCGTTTGCGCACTCAAAGCGTCGCGATGTTTGGTTCAATTAAGTTCAACTGAGCCGGTTCAGTCGGACTCAAAGCCTGTGGAACAGCTTAAAATTCCATACAGTGCGGTTAAAAAATAAAAAACCGCAGGTCGGCATTTTAACAAATAGCCTGACCTGCGGTTTTAAAAGAGTGGCTAACCGCTCTGTATCATTACCGAGCTGCCGTTTATCATTCAATAAACAGTTTATAGCCGAGGATCTTTATAGTCGTGGGTCAGAGTTCTCTAGCACGGTTCGGGTTTGTTCTTCTCTAAAAGCTTTGACGGCCTCGCGAATCGCTGCATTTTCGTTGCCGACGATCTGCGCTGCCAAAATCCCCGCATTTTTTGCGCCGGCTTCTCCAATGGCTAAGGTTCCGACAGGGACGCCCCCTGGCATTT
>CAZVPH010000366.1:0-1132 GCA_964628125.1 uncultured Thiosulfatimonas sp.
CGGTGCTTGAAGTGGCCGAAAGAAACGCATTTCCACTGGTTAGACGACATGCCGAACACTACGTTAAACCAAATTTAGCCTTGATTGGTGACGCGGCTCACACGATTCATCCGCAAGCTGGGCAGGGCGTCAATCTCGGTCTGCTGGACGCGGCCGCTTTAATTGAAACCGTGCTTGAAGCAAGGGCGCAGAACAAACCGTGGGGACGATACTCTGTCTTGCGTAAATACGAGCGTTGGCGCCGGGGCGATAATGCATTGGTGCAACGTTCAATGGAAGGCTTCGACTGGTTTTTTCAACAAGATCAACCACTCAAAACATGGCTTAGAAAGGAGTTTCTGCCACTTGCAAATCGTCTGACGCCGGTCAAAAACTGGTTAATGAGTCAGGCACTTAATGGTCGAGAAGCCTTGCCAAAACTTGCGAAATCCCTCTACTTTACGAAGCGCTAAAGTAGATAAATAGATACCAATACTTGACGGCTTTAGGTTGAATCCTGCCTTCATACTACAACTAAGAGTTATTGGCACCTCACTTAAAGTCACAGCGTCCATTTTTTAAAGAGTTGAGGGCTTTGTAAAGAAAGCCTTTGTTAAAGCACTTAATATGGCCCTTAATATGCAAACCTAGTTTGTTTCAAGTAATGTTTATAGCCCGATAAGTTGTTTGACTTTTACTGTGTAAGCGCCTATATTCTTTGGGTTGATCAATTTAATTTATACAGTATAAGGAAATACGAATGGCAGACAGACGTCTTCAGGTGTTCCATACCGTTGCCAAGGTAATGAGTTTTACCAAGGCCGCAGAAACTCTCCACATGACTCAGCCCGCAGTGACTTTCCAGGTTAAACAACTTGAAGATTTTTTTAACACTCGCCTCTTTGATCGTACTCACAATAAAATCACATTAACCGAAGCCGGTAAAGTGGTTTATGACTACGCAGATCAGATTTTAGAGCTGTATGAAAGAATGAACAGTGACGTTAGAGAGATGACGGGCGAGGTGACGGGGTCTCTGGTCATTGGCGCAAGTACAACGATTGCTGAATATATGTTACCCAGTTTATTAGGGGCTTTTAAAAAGCAGTATAACGATGTATGGTCCACGGAAGACGGCGTGAACTGGAAACTG
>CAZVPH010000366.1:1142-1670 GCA_964628125.1 uncultured Thiosulfatimonas sp.
TTATGGTTGAAAACAATATGATCGATCTTGGCCTTGTTGAAGCACCCGTGAACAATAAAAATCTGGAAGTGGATGTGTGTCGAATTGACGAGATGCAGCTGATCTGTCCAAAAGACCATCCTTTAGCCAAGCGCGCTAAAGTGACCGTGGAGGACTTCCGTAAGTTCGGTTATATCTCGCGTGAAGAGGGCTCCGGCTCGCGAAAAGTAATCGATACTTATATTCGTGAACAAGGCTTAACTTACAGTGACCTGAAAGTAGAGATGGAGTTGGGCAGCCCTGAGTCGGTTAAGATGGCAGTTGAATCCGGAGTTGGGATCGCTATTGTCTCGCGCTCGACGCTGATTAAAGAGTTGAAGTTAGACACTCTGGTTGCCATTCCTTTGGATCCACCCATCTTAAGACCTTTCTCGCATGTCAGGCAGAAACACAAGTTCCGTCACAGAGCGGTTGGCGAGCTGCTTGAGTTTGCAGTCGAGTATTGCCGTGAAAAAGCCGTGGAGTTGGGTTTTAGAGTTCCAACAGAAG
>CAZVPH010000367.1:0-1664 GCA_964628125.1 uncultured Thiosulfatimonas sp.
AACAGATCACTCCCGTCGGCGACTTATACACCTTAATGAAACAGTTAAACGCCCCCCGGGTGATCTGGCTGATGGTGCCGCACGAACAGGTGGATGCAACCCTTCAACAACTGATAAACGCGGGATTAGAACCAGGCGACTTGATTGTCGACGGCGGCAACTCTAACTACAAAGATTCTCAAAGACGTGCGCAAACGCTTGAAGTACAAGGCTTTCATTTTATGGACAGTGGTACTTCCGGCGGTGTTTGGGGATTAGAAAACGGTTACAGCTTAATGGTCGGCGGTCAAAAAGAGAGCGTTGCGCGGATTGAGCCAGTGCTTAAATCTCTGGCGCCCACGCCCACCACTGGCTGGGGGCATGTCGGTCCTGCCGGCGCGGGGCACTACGTTAAAATGGTGCATAACGGCATCGAGTACGGCATGATGCAAGCGTTTGCCGAAGGCTTTGAATTGATGGAAGATAAGCCTGGCATGGACTTAGACATGCAACAAATTTCACAAATTTGGCAACACGGCAGCGTGGTACGCTCTTGGCTGCTTGACCTGATAGCCGACGCCCTAAAACAAGATGTCGCCTTAAGTGATTTAAGTGACTATGTTGACGATTCCGGCGAAGGACGTTGGACCATCGAGGCCTCGATAGAGCAAGCGATTCCAACCCCTGTGTTGGGCTTGGCATTGCAAATGCGCTTTCGCAGTCGCCAAGACAACACCTACTCAGGTAAAGTGCTTAACGCCATGCGCGCCGGCTTTGGCGGTCACGCCATTAAACCGGCTGAACCGACAAAACTTGTCAAAAAAACATAGTCGACGGCAGCCACCGACGACTCCGTTAATTCAACTCTTTCAGCATGTAATTCATGTAACCCATGCCCCCTTAACGCATGCTGTTCATGTTAGGAGCGACCTTAAAGATGACTGTGCAGCACACTAAGAACGACGCTTTTAAAAGCCGTGACCCAGAAGCCGTCCATACCATAGAAACCGTCCATGCTGTGCAAACCGAATCTCTCAACGGCTTACCAGCAGAGGTCGCTGCGCCCTCCAACATTGTCATCTTTGGTGCCGCCGGCGACCTCTCTAAACGCAAACTCATTCCGTCGTTAATCCGCATGTTTGACTGTGGCCTGCTTCACCCAGAGAGCCGGATTATCGGCTTGGTAAACCGACGCACTAAAGAGGCGTGGATTCAGATCCTTTACGATGGCCTGGTCACCATTGGTCACGACATTCTCCAGCATCCTAAAAAGTGGGCCGAATTTACTCAAAAACTGGTGTTGGTGTCCGGCGACCTTGGCGACCTTGAAAGCTACACACGCATTGCTAAGGCGCTCCAACCACTGGGGGACACCCAGCAGATAAACGCCCTGTTTTACTGCGCAATTCCGCCCGCATGGTACCAGCACGTTGCCCAAGGATTGCATCACGCTGGACTCACTTCTGAAACCAACGGCTATCGTCGGATTGTGGTTGAAAAACCTTTCGGCACAAACTTAGAGAGCTCTCAGGCCTTAAATACCGTGCTGCAAGCGGTCTTTCAAGAACAACAAATTTATCGTATCGACCATTATTTGGGCAAAGAGAGTGTGCAAAACTTATTAGTTTACCGGTTTGCTAATGGCATTATGGAGCCACTGTGGAACCGCAACTACATCGACAATA
>CAZVPH010000368.1:0-1662 GCA_964628125.1 uncultured Thiosulfatimonas sp.
GTATTAAACTGCTGACGATACGACGTGAGCACGCCTGCTGCTTCATCTCGGTGCTCGACGAAAGAGTCAAGATTAGCCTGGATATTCTGGATGTTGCCGTGCGCAATGGTGGCGGTTTGACGTAAATCAACACAGCTTTTATCGCGCAAGCTTTCTGCCTGACTGATGCGACGTTCCGCCGCATTTTCAGCCGCACGATCACTGCCACCGCGGTATAGGTTATAACGCGCACGCAGCTCAATGACGGTGTCATTGCCGTAAGAGTGTGGGTCATTGCGATCGTCAAAGCTGTTGTTATTTTTGTAAGTGCCATGGCGCGCCCCTAACTCGATGGTTGGATAACGGCCCGCCTTGGCTTCTCCGTAAGAGGCTTCAAAGGTTTGAATGTCTTCAAACGCTGCAAATAACGCTGGGTTATTGGCGTAGACCGTGGTGAGAACTTCTCTGAGTTCTTGGGGGACGGTCTCTGATTGCAACTGATAAGGAGTGAGTTGCTCCGCAGGCAGGCGGCCGATTAAACGCTGAAAACGGGCGACAACACTTTGCAGATTCGCAATTTCGGTCATCAGGTTAGAACGCGCCAGAGATAAACGACCATCAATCTGATGCAAGTCACCACGGTTGCTGATTCCCTGACCAACACGATCGCTGATCTGACGTTGAACACGCTGATGTCCGGCGACGTTTTTCTGCGCCAATGTCACCAAGTCACGGTACCTTAAAACACTTAAATAGACGTCGGTGGTTTCAAGCGCTTTGGTTTCTGCTTCGTCTAACAACTCATAATAACGCGCGCGGCTGCTGTGCTTGGTGCGCGCTACCGCATTGCGGACCTTAAAGCCATCAAACAACATTTGCGTCAATGACAGCTCGGCATAGTTACGGTTAAAACTGCCACGGCCATCGTACTCACGATCGCCCATGCCCACAGAAGCGCTAAGGTCAACAGAAGGAAGGTAACCGCCAAAGGCTTCACGTTCATCATGCGTGGCTGCCTGGAATGCGTTCAAACGAACTTGCAGTTCCGGGTTGGTTGCCAACGCTTCCTGCACAACGCTTAATAAGTCGTCTTTCTGCGGGTCAGCCGAAGCTAACAATGGGGCTACACTTAAAGAGAGTGCAAGAGCAAGTTTTGTAAGGGTCGGAGTTCTGGCCATAATATCCTCTAGGCGGTCTACGCAAACTCAATGGGCAGGTTTAACGGTCCTGAGAGCGTGTGTATTTAGGGTTTAAATTCGGTTTAAAAGTGATTGGTTATAAATTCGCTGGGCTTGAACGCTGTAAAGAACAGCCGGCAACGAGCAGTCGCCTTGAATTTTTTCATATGCGCGAAGACTATCATTAAATAAGGGGGTGGATGTTTGATGGAGCGCTCGTACTTGTGCTTGGGCGCAAAGTATTTTGCCTACGAGTACAGGATTATCGAGTAAGCGTGCCCGAGGTGGCCAGGTCGCTATATTTTTATGGCTCTAGAATATTTTTGACCAGGCCTGGTCGTAATACTTTTACGTTATCGGCTCAGGTCTTCAAGAAGCCATACTGTCCTTTAGTACAATAGAAAGCCTGCAAAAGGTTTAGTAATATGACGTCATCAAAAATATAAAAGACTTTCTTTACTCGTCTTCTTCTCTATTCGAATTTTTAGCGCAGATGAACGTACCG
>CAZVPH010000369.1:0-1623 GCA_964628125.1 uncultured Thiosulfatimonas sp.
CGGCAAAAGCGGGTATTAAAACCCCCGAAGTGGCGATCTATGATTCGCCAGAGCCAAACGCATTTGCAACCGGCATGACAAAAAACCGTTCAATGGTGGCGGTCTCTACTGGTCTGATGCGCAGCATGCGTCAAAACGAAGTCGAGGCGGTACTGGGGCATGAAGTCGCACACGTTGCCAATGGTGACATGGTGACTATGGCCTTATTGCAAGGGGTGTTAAACACCTTCGTCATCTTCTTCGCCAAAATTGTCGCTTATGTAGTGGATCGCGTGGTTTTAAAAAATGAGGAGTCTGGTCACAGCTGGACCTTTATTATTGTCGACATCATCGCGCAAATCTTCTTTGGTATTCTGGCCAGTACGATTGCCATGTGGTTCTCGCGCAGACGTGAATTCCACGCTGATAACGGTGGTGCTTATCTAGCCGGTAAAGAGAATATGGTTGCCGCACTGCGTCGTTTGCAGACAATGACGCCAGGCGAACTGCCTGAGCAAATGGCAGCATTCGGTATCTCCTCTGGTGGCAGTAAGTTTGGCCGATTGTTTATGTCGCATCCGCCTTTAGAAGAGCGTATCGCTGCATTGGAAGCCACACCGCAGTCTGATCTAAAAATAGCGTAACATTGGCCTAGTTTTTATACGGTCGAGTTTAATAAAAAGCCCCGCTTGGTACTTCACCAAGCGGGGCTTTTTTTTGCATCGATTTTTATAGGTGGTAACGTTGTATAAAAAGTTACCAGGCCTGGTAGTTTTGAAGCCATAAATTGCTTGTCTGAAAAAACAGACAAGGTGGCAATCGTTGAAGAGGCGCGAACTAAGGTTGGTCATTGGTGATTTTTTATGAGAATAAATTGAAAGAAATTACGAATAGGTTCAATGCAGGCTTGAATTAGTCTTAAGATAAACACTTTAGGCTTTTTTAAATTATCTACTTCTCTTGGAACCACACATGAAATCTGTAACTCCCAGCTTATCCGCCCGACTTGATCGGTTTATTCAAGAAGACTCTGAAAAACAACTGTTACGTGGGCTGAGCGTACTTAGGTTGTTTTTTATCGTCTTTATGGTGCTCTATCTTGCGGTCTGTCTGTTCAGTCTTTCGGCGAAATTATTAGAGTTTGTTATGTTACAGGGGGCGTTGGATTTTTCATCCATCAAAATATTGCTCACTGACGCACTGTTTACCCTGATTGTCTTGGCGATTGTTAAAGCCTTGTTTATTAAAAACAACTTTGAATACGCATTAACGTTTTTAGAAATTGCGTTTGTGGTAGTGATTCGTAAGCTTATTTTATTGGAAACCGTTCCAGAAGAGAATATGACTTTGTTAATCTTGGGCGGGATTGCGGCAACGTTATTTGTGTTGATTGTGTATATTCAAATTCAAATCCGTCACTGGAAAATAGAAGAGGGACAATCAGAAAAAGAGAAAACTCAGGCGCTAAGCTCTTAAAGAACTAGAGTAGAAGGGGTAAGAGAGTCGTATGAAATTTACCTGAAAATGACCAGCCCTGATTTGAACGGCGGGTTTTTGGAGGTGTAAGACTTTCTGGCTATTGCAGGCCATAGGTCTGCAATAGCCAGTTTCTATGAGGAACGCTCAATTTAACCAGGCCTGGTT
>CAZVPH010000370.1:0-1575 GCA_964628125.1 uncultured Thiosulfatimonas sp.
TAACTTTCTCTTCGCCTTTTTTCATACCGATAATTTGATCCTCAAAACCAGGAATCATTCGGCCTGAACCAAGTTCCAAAGGTGCATTTTCTGCGGCTCCACCGTCAAACTCAACACCGTCAATTTTACCGACGAAATCAATGATAACCTGCTCACCTTTTTTTGATTTCTTAGCGGCACTTTTAGACGGCTTCCAAGCCATGCGCTGTTCACGAAGACGTGTAATCATGTTTTCAACGTCTGCGTCCGTGACGTCTGAGCTGATCGATTCAACCTTAATAGCACTGAAGCTTGGTAGTGTAATCTCAGGATAAACTTCAAAGCGCGCCGTAAAGGTCACTTGACCGTCGGCATCGTTTAAGTCATCAAACATTGGAAAGCCAGCGACTCTTAAAGACTCTTGATCTACCGCATCGTAAAATGCTTTTTGTAGAACTTCACCCATCATCTCTTGATTTACTTGAGCACCATGGCGTTTTTTGACGACGTTTAAAGGCACTTTACCTGCGCGAAAACCATCCATTTTGATGGTGCGACGAATCTCGTTTAAACGTTTTTCTACGCTTGCATTTAGGTCTGACGATGGAAAAGTCACCGTCATTTTATGTTCAAGACCTTGTTCTGGTTTTTCTACAGTTACTTGCATATTAAATCTCAATGTTGATGTATAAAATTGGGTAAATCAGTTAATTTACATTAACTAAAAATCAGGTTCAAAATTATACTTATTTTGGCCGTAAAGTGGAAGTAAAACCGTTAAAAGGAGTCTGTAATGAGCAGATTCGATGGAAACGAGTGTTATTTCTTGGTGTAAAGAGGGAAAAATGCTAAAATCTTCATCAAATTATTTTATAGAGTGAACAGTCTTTCTACTTTACAGCCAAGTAACTTCACTCTTTCTTTTAGCACGATCTCTTACAAAGGATTTATAAATGAATATTGAACGTATTGTCTTGTTCGTTGCTGGCTTTATGGTGTTAGTCAGCGCAATTTTAAGTGTTTGGCACGCCCCACAATGGATTTATTTAACAGGGTTTGTTGGTGCAAACTTAATGTTCTCTTCTGTGACCGGTTTTTGCCCTATGGTTCTTATTTTACGTAAACTGGGCTTTAAACATGGTGCGTCGTTTAAATAGGCTTTTAATCTGCTCTACATGATGAAGCAAGCTTTAAACCATTTAAACCAAAGGCCGGTTATTCATATAACCGGCCTTTTTTATTACTCACTGACCACTGAAGTATAAGTCAAACATAAGTCACAATAAGGAAATCTCGCTAAATCAGTTGTAAACCTTTTTAGGAGTTGGCAAGCTCTGCCTCAACGCCCTCTTTTTCAACCTCTAACTGCTCCTGCAATTCCAACCAACGCATCTCGCACAGTTCTATCTCACCCTCACAGTCTGCTTGGCCTTTAATGCACTCGGCTAATTCCGCTTTATTGGCATCTTCGTACAAACTGCTCTCTTCCATCTGTGTTAGAAACCCCGCCTGCCTTGCCTGCAACGCCTCTAGCTGAGTTTCAATCTTTTTAACCGCTTGCGTGAGCGGTTTAAGACGCGCCTCAACTTTCTTTCG
>CAZVPH010000371.1:0-1558 GCA_964628125.1 uncultured Thiosulfatimonas sp.
AAGCGTCGTTTTCTGCGAAGGTATCAATAATCGATACTAAAGCTTTATTTAACTCGGCAATGCTTTCAAACGGTTGCAGTGGACGCCCATACTCGCCATAAAAGCTCGATCGGTGCAACTTGACCAACGCCAGCGCAGGCAACAAACCGTTCAGTTGATTGCCCGTCGCTTCACGTTCTGCACGAGTCAATCGGTCGATGGTCAGCATCGGCGCGTCTGACTTCCAACGTCCAAAAACGATGTACAAATTATAGCGTTCAATAAAAAAGTGTTTGCCCTCTTCAAGCTTCATAACATCGTCTTTAGAGACGACGTAGTCCAGCACTTCTTTATTTAAGGTGGTGGTGTCTTGCCATAACTCCCAGGCCTGGCCATATTCAGAACTGATCGCTTGTGGGTTATCGTATTTAACCATTGGCACACACGACACTCCGTAATCATGCCCCTCTACAAAATCGACCACCGAAATCTGATAATCACCTTTTTTGGTAATGGCTTGCACGGTGCCAACGATAAACGCGTCGTCTTTTATATTGCTGGCGGGATAGCCTACAAAAACTGTTTCGCCTACCTTAAACGGGCTTGCATAAGCACTCCCCGTAAAACTGAGCGCAAACGAAAACAACACGATGCATAAAGCTCTGACTGAAAAAGAGTCTGTAATATATTGTCTATTCAAAGTAACTGCTCCTGTTTAAAACAGATTTTAAAGGCACTCGGATCACCGAAAAGCGAGTCAGAATACCTGCCATCTTATGCACAAAAGGTGTGGATAAAATTGTGTGTAATAAAAGTTAACCTTAAAAAAAGTCAACAAAGTCTTAGACTTCTCAGTCCTTGCTTACTTTTTAGGCAGACACTCAAAACCTCTAATAATAAAGACGGTTTTCAAACTCTGTAAACGAAGCGTCCGCCGGTAAATTAACCACAAAACTTCTATGTAATGTTTTAAAGCAAACCAAGCCTACAGAGAAGTTACAGTGCCTTCAATTTTAGCTTAGATTTAAGCTCTCTTTGGGCAATGGTGTCTGCAACTTGGTTGCGCAAATAAACAGGCAGAGGTACTTTCTCCGTCAATAGATAGGCTTTTTCCCGCGCCTGCATTGCCAGCTTTGCCACCGATGTCGCCGTCGGTAAAGTATCTGTCCAATCCGCGAACTGTTTGACCAGGCCTGGGTACACTTGCCGAATATCCCCCAGGCCAACGCAACCTTCACCTAATGCGATAACTTCAGATTCCGCCGCCTCTGGTGTTAACAGCTTAATTGAGTCGGCCTGAAGAACGCCTGTCTGGAGGTTATAACTGCCTGATTGAACGTAGACTTCTTGCATTCGAGCATCCATCATCGCGCACCAAATAACTTCATTTGCTTTGCAATTGATTTCACTTTTATTTTCAAGACATCTCTCAAGGTTGTTTTTGTGATTGCTCTCGCCCGTTAAAAACAGCTCTTTTTTAGCGAATAAAACATTTTCTGCCATCGTCTCCAGTGATGAAATTGCGACCACCGGTTTATCCCAACCCAGCGCCAAGCCTTGAATGACGCCAGCAGCAATC
>CAZVPH010000372.1:0-1548 GCA_964628125.1 uncultured Thiosulfatimonas sp.
CTACTATATCAAGGATGTCTGATAAATCTAAACCTGAAAAAGCATTTAAAGATTTTTTAAGATTTTCCACCCCGCAGGAGGCGACCTCCACCAAACCATTAAAACCGGGAAGACTTTGACATTGCACACCGTGCTTAGCCATTTTAGTCGCGAGTTTAGAGGCAATCACCGCCTCATCGCCAATACGTTCTAAGTCCACCGCCATCCGAATAGAGATAATAATTAGACGCAGATCAGAGGCTTTCGGTTGCTGCCTAGCCAAGACCATCGCACACAAACGGTCAATCTCCACCTCCTCTCGATTGACAACTTTATCCATCTGTTTAATTTTTTTAGCCATGACTTTATCATCACAGCCGATCGCTTCTAACAAATAATCGAGTTGCTTTTCGACCAGTCCGCCCATTTCGAGCACTTGATTAAACAGTGCTTCTAGATTACGGTTGAGCTGTCCTGAAATATGGTCATTAAACTGGGTTCTTTGCATGATTCGTCCTAAATTTTGATGCCCTGGAAACAGGGTTGGTGAGATTTATTGGTAATAAGCAGTGGAAGCTGGCTTGAAAGTAAAACCCTCTGTTAACTAGCCATAACGCCCTGTAATGTAGTCTTCTGTGCGCTTAACCGCGGGATTGGTAAACAGCGTATCAGTATCGGTGTATTCAATTAACTCCCCCATATACATAAAAGCGGTGTAGTCCGAAACTCGGGCGGCTTGTTGCATATTGTGGGTCACGATTAGAATCGTAAACTCTTTTTTGAGCTCAAAAATCAGCTCTTCAATGGCTAAGGTTGAGATCGGATCGAGTGCAGAGGTCGGCTCGTCAAGCAGTAACACTTCAGGCTTAATCGCGATGGCTCGAGCGATGCATAGTCGCTGTTGCTGGCCGCCTGACATCGCCAACGCACTCTCATTCAGCCGCTCTTTAACTTCTTGCCACAAGCCAGCACTTTTTAGGGCCCACTCTACGGCATCATCTAACAAGACTTTGTCTTTAATGCCTTGCAACCTTAAGCCGTAACAGACGTTTTCGTAAATCGATTTCGGAAATGGATTAGGTTTCTGGAACACCATCCCCACTCGACGACGCAAAGCAGAGACATCCATCTGCTTCTCGTAAATGTCGTCACCATGCAAACGCATCTTGCCGTTCACCTTCACCACATCAATCAGATCATTCATGCGATTAAAGCAGCGCAATAAAGTTGATTTACCACAACCTGATGGACCAATAAATGCCGTGACTCTGTTTTCCGGCACACGCATATTCACATGAGACAACGCCTGCTTATCTCCGTAATAGAGATTCCAATCATTGACTTCAATGGCGACCCTCTCCGTCTCCAAGGAGAGGGCTTGGTGTGTTGGTTTTAAATCGACACGCTTTTTTGATTCACTCATACTTAATCTCTCTCTTTTTATTCTTTTGATTTGTTTGTTGAATTCGCATTTTTAGCGACTTCAGTTTTAATGGCTTTTTAATGGCTTTTAATGACTCAACGCTTTATATTTTTCACGCAGACGGTTGCGGATAGTGATAGCGCCTA
>CAZVPH010000373.1:0-1542 GCA_964628125.1 uncultured Thiosulfatimonas sp.
TACAGCTGGCCTTTTTTTCTACCTGTAAATTGCACTTGTTATGCGAATCCAAGTTATTTAGTCGCAGGATTCTCCGTTAGGATCTGCTGCTTTAATTGCTTCGCAGCAACGGCGTAACCCCCATTGGCGCTGTCAACAAAGTGAATGTGGTCCGTGCCGATGTTTGTGATTAAACAGGTAATTAGGGCAGCATGACTTTGGTGGCAGCCGTAAAATAACAATCCTTGTTGGCGTGCACTTTCCAGCCAACTCAGTAACGCATCCAGTTGAGATTGTTCTGCTGATAAAACGGTTCGATAGGCGTCGTCCACTTTTTCAAAATCACTATTGTCGATCAGATCCTGCTTGTAATGCCCCCAGTTATAACCTTTGTATATTTGAGAGACTCTCATCCAATAACTTCCAATAAGGTTTTGCAGTCGAATGAGCTGCAGTTGTATTTTTTTTTGTGCCGCACTTTCTTGAAAGCTGCGACAGTCAGTTTCGATTTTTAGCAGTGCTTTATTAAGGCTTAATGTCAGGGCTTCCGTGCTCAATGGAGACGTCGATGTGCCAAGATAGTGAACGATCTTCTGGGTTAAGCGTTGGTAAAGCGCCAGGGTTTCTTCGGTGTCGTTCAGTCGAGACTTTACAATAAGGCTAAAAGTGATCTCTTTTTGACTGGGGATCTCATTCCAACGACACTCAAAGCCTGAGAAATCGACCTTAATCGGTGTATCACTCGACAACTCGTAGCGGCCATCCTGCTTGATTTTTTCATCCGCCTCTTCCAGGCCACCGCCCATAAAGAAAAATTGTTTTAAATTTTTAGTGCGGTTAAAACGACTGACCAGGACAGGCTTACTCAGTTCGTGACAGGGAATGATGCCCACCCGGAGTCTCAATTGAGCCGAATCAATTGCCAGTTGCTGGCAACCACGCAGAGCCTGTTTGACCGGTTCAATCAGATCAGCTGGCACGCAAAAGCTGGCGCCATCACCGCCAAAGACGTAAGGAATTTTTCTGGGTTTCGTGGCGTTGATGACGGCCGCGATGGTGCTGCCACCAATGGCGTTAATGTCTCTATAGTGTCCGGCATCAATCGCTTTGGTCGAGTTTTTGATGTCAGTGATGACCACAAACCACTCTTTTGGCAGCGCCAGATAGGCCTCTTTATGCAAGGTGTTGGCAAAGAGGGTTTGATCGGGTATGAAGTCTTCAAAGTAACTTTTTTGTGTAAGCATAAAGAGATTACTCGTCTAATTTGAGCTCAAAATCTGTGATTTGTTCAGGGTTGAGGTGGATGTTGTAATGTTTGTAGACGCCTTGTTCAAAAAAGAAACGCAACAGGGTTTTATCAATCTCACCTTGATTGGCCATGTCGCATAGTATATCCACCACCTGGTGCAGCGCCATCGGTGACTTGTAGGGTCGTTCCCTGGAAGAGAGCGCCTCGTAGAGATCGGCTAACACCATTATCTGGTCTTCAAGGGTTAAGGTTTCAGCCGTCAAGCCACGCGGATAACCTTTGCCGTCCCAGCGCTCATGATGGCTGTAGACGTA
>CAZVPH010000374.1:0-1524 GCA_964628125.1 uncultured Thiosulfatimonas sp.
GAGACGGTTTGGCCAGGGCTGTGCATCGGCTTGGTCAAAGTAGATACCGCGCAAAAACCGATCAGTTCAACCTTAGGCATGCAAAACACCGTGCACCATTGCGATCTCTACCAGGCCTGGCCAAAACAGGCGGAGAAAGACATGGCAAAGGTCTTAGAGGCGATTGAACGCCAAGACCTTCAGTTACTGGGACAAACCGCTGAACACAACGCATTAAGCATGCACGCCACCATGATTGCGACCTGGCCACCGATTCTCTACTGGCAACCCGAATCGGTCGCTGCCATGCAGACCGTTTGGCAATTACGAGAGCAAGGCGTTGCGGTCTATTTCACCATGGACGCCGGTCCTAATTTAAAGTTACTGTTTTCAGAAACAGAAAAGCCTGCGATTAAGCAGGCTTTTAAAGGAATAACGATTATTGAGCCTTTTAAGGCTTGAGTCGACTTAATTGTATTAGGATTGAGTTTATCACTCTGCAAACTTAACGCATTTAACAGCTCTGTAACTTGACTGTTTCGTTATACCGATCGAGGTAAATTCTCAAAGAGAACACTCAAAACCCAGATATACAACCGCTATTTAACGATTGATAAACTGGGTTTCTTTTTACCAGCGCTCTTGGAGGGTTTCTCTGTCGAAGCGTCCGTCGATGCTTTAGTCGTGGTTGATGTGGTTGAAATCGATGCAGAGTCACTTTTGTTGGAAGCCACTTTTCTTTCAACCGCTGCCAATCGTGGTCCTTTCTTTAAAGCACTCGCTTCAGGATAAGGCTCCGCCGGAAAAGGCATCCCCTGACCATTTTCACGTGCAAAAATTGCCAATACCGCTTCGGGTGGAAACCCTAACGTCGTTTCAACACCGCCAAAACGCGCTTTGAATGTGAACCAGTCATTCGTCATCGACAGCCCCAGCACAGCAGTTGGCGCCATATTTAAAACAATCACGCCGTCTTCTTGTACATGAACTCTAGGCACATCGACGCCGGGATAATTCGCATCCACTTGGACGTGTGGCGTCCATTGGTTGTCGACGATCCACTCATACATCGCGCGCATAATATAAGGACGGTTAGAAATCATCATCACGCTCCTCTCTAAAAATTATTAAGGACACCCTTCAATAACATTCTTAAAGATCACTCTTAAAGAGCATTCATAAAAAACATTCGTTAAAGAGATCTGCCAAGATTCATCAGGTTAAAACGCTTATATACCGCTTATATACCGCTTATAACCCGCGTTAAATCCTGAGAAAAATTATTGGAAATACCAGCACTGATAAACGATTAAATCACATCTCGCATGTCGATTTCATCGTCCGACAAGCTTTCTGCAAACATTTCACGACTCAATACTTTTTCAGCGTAATCCACAATCGACTTGGCTGATTTCGGCAGTTCAATACCTAAAGAAGGTAGGCGCCAAAGTAGAACCGATAGACTGATATCCACTAAAGTGTACTCTTCACTCATAAAATAAGGCTGATGTTCAAAAGCCGGAACCATTTGAATTAGACGCTCTT
>CAZVPH010000375.1:0-1518 GCA_964628125.1 uncultured Thiosulfatimonas sp.
AGAAATTATTTTACTGCGTGCTGAGTTGGCGCAACAAAATAACGATGATCATCAAATTCAACTTTATCTTCAAGAGCTTACTCAATTGGGTGTTCTGCCGGCTTTTCAGGCGCGTTTTTTAGCGTTGCAACATTATTTAGAGGCTGCAAATAACGCCTCAGAAAACAGTTTGCAAGGCAAAAATTCCGCGAACGAATCAAGCGTTCGATTGGTGAGTCAGCTGAGAGAGCCCCTGCTGTTTCCAAATTTCACCGAATCATCGATTGTTGCGGTTCTACTTCCGCTGAGCGGCCCCTACGAAGAGGCGGGAAGCAGAGTGCTTGCCGGCTTGACGGAAGCGCTAGAAGCGCGCTCTTTTCAAGGTACCTTAGCGGTGTTTGATACGGCGCTCTATAAGAGTGTGTTTGAGCTATGGGAGGTGGTTAAATATTATGACCCAGCGTTTATTTTTGGTCCTTTGCAAAAAAATAGCGCAGAACAGTGGCAGGCGCTTAACACCGGCATTCCGACACTTTACTTTAATTCAATGACGCGCTTATTTGGGCAAGAGCGTGCTTTGTCGCCCGGTAAATCTGAAGGTCTTCAGCAAGTGTTTTCGTTATTGAATCACCGCCAACTTGAGAGTGTACTGGTTCTAACAGACGCCAGCGAGGCGTCTAAAAAGCTTGAAACGGAATTTCACCAGGCCTGGTCAAACTCAGCCAATGGTTCTCGACAAGCGGAGTTGCAAAGTACATGGTTGCAGATTGATAAGCCTCGAAGGCGCTACCAGCATCAGTCAGTAAAAACGACGGTAGGTCAAGCGATCGAAGAAGCTATGAATGCTCAACGCTCAAAAGCACGTCATCTTTGGTTGCAAAACCTTATCGACACTCCACTGTCGTTTACCCCCCGAACCAGAACAGATTTTGACGCAATTGTCTCTTTTATTCCACAAAACAGAGCCATTCAAGTGGGCCCCTTATTGGAGTTTTATCAGTTAACCGAGCTGACCCACATTTGGTATCCAAGCCAGGCCCCCAACCTGATCTCTCTAGTTGAAAACTTGAACTCATGGCAACAAGCTTATGCGGTTTTGCCCATCTATAATCCCACTGATCTCATTAAAAATAGCGCAAACTTCCTTCAAGAGGATAGGACTGGCCTGTTTTATGCTTTAGGTCAGGCAGCAGTTGAAATTGTCAATAATTCTGATTTTTCTGGCGGGCATAACGTGCTCCTAAACACCAAGTTTAGTGTTTTAATGTCGAGTCGTGCGGGACAATTTTATCTCTTACCGATTGTTTATAGGGTAGAGGAAGGCGGTCTTGAACGCGCCTCAGAGTTTATCGAAGGTTTAACAAATTAGCGTAAATATAGTTTACCTATAACGAATGCCCTGCGAACAGTACAGTTTAAACGGTTGTTGCCGTTAAACAGAGTATTGAAATGACTCTTGCTCACCGTAACGAATCGTAACGACCGTGTTATGGCTTCGTATGATGTCAGTGTGATGTCAGTGTGATGACTTAATTTTAA
>CAZVPH010000376.1:0-1515 GCA_964628125.1 uncultured Thiosulfatimonas sp.
CAACCGGACGCCCAGTCCCCGCGCTGGTTGAATATCTGTTAACGGCTTCAAAGGCTTAAACAGCCATGAATTCACCCCAAGTGGAACAGACAGTCTCGCACAGTGCCACAAACAGCACACGCCAAGAGCAAACTCTAAACAACGCATCGAAAGATGTGTTGTTTTACGTGCTCAACAGCTCAGATCCAAAGTCAAGAGAGCAGTTTTTAAACAAACTGCTCAAAAAGATCTGGAGCGAAAAACGTCTGTGCGATGTCCGCTTTGACTCCGAACAAGACGCGCTACGCTATGATCTAGCCTTATGGAATGCGCATCCCACCAGTTTCATTCCACACGGCGTCGCCAAGCAAGTTCCGGCGTTTATTCAACTCTACGGCGAACAGATCGAACGACCGACCCGCGATGTCTTAGTGAACCTGCATCCAGAGTTTCCAACGGTGTTTGAACAGTATCAAAGAACCATCGAAATTCTCGATCAATCCGACTACTTAATCCAAATGGGACGCGAGCGCTGGAAAGCCTATAAAGCCAAAGGCCTCGCCCCCACCGTGCATAAAATCGGCTTTTAAGAACAGGATACACTCGGTGTGGTCGACCTACTGACTCCATCTGTTCCAGTCTGCTCCAATCTACTCCAATTTATTAAGACGTTTATTTACCTTACGTTGGACACAAAAAAACGGCTTCTAAGCCGTTTTTTTGTGTCTAGAATTATCTAGTCTATAACTCTATAACCTGCCTAAAATCTATGACCAGGCCTGGTTACTTTAAAGCTTAAACAGTTACCTCATCTACTTGGCGGCGGTTTTTAACGGCACGGCGAATCAAGGCAATAAAGACCCCCAACATTAAGCCCAAAACACCCGCGACGGCTAGAATCAAAGACTTTTTAGGTTTAATTTTATCGGCGTAGACAGCTGCCTGGTCAATGGTCATGACGCCAAAGTCAGCTTGAACAACTTTTAGATTTTCTAACTTCTGTAGCTGTTTTTCTAAATCACGCAATTCGGGGATAAAAGCGTCATCATTTTTTCTTGACTCTAACACTGTTTTTTCAGCATTCAATAAATCAGAGCCAAGCAAGTAGAGCGAATTATTATAATCTCTTTCAAGCACTGGCTTCTTTAACCCTAATTGTTGACCGATGGCAATTGCCTCCTCTAGCTGTGCAATCCTATCTAGGCGTTTATCGGTCGCGACCTGTTTTACGCTTAAAACTTGGTCTTTCAAAAGTCCCAACCGACTATTTTTTTCAGAAATAATCTGTTGATAAAGCTTTTGAACCGTTTCCATCTCAGCCATTTTGATCAAATCATTTAAAATATCAGCGACTTCCTCTTCCGTCAAAGTCAGAGCCAAGCTGACCACCAATGATTTTGACGCGTCTTTTGCACCAGGCCTTTTAAGAGAGAAGCTTTTCATAAAACTTGCAAAAGCCTCTCTCTCAGCCTTCACTTTATCCACACCCGTGAGCTCTGCAATCCCTGGTTTATAGAGGTTAATTAGCTGATATTT
>CAZVPH010000377.1:0-1506 GCA_964628125.1 uncultured Thiosulfatimonas sp.
ATGATTAAGCGTGGAATAAATTCTGAACCATTCCAAACTGGCTGCATTTTGGCTTTCGACAATCCCATAATCGCCACTTCAGGTGCGTTGACGATCGGCGTAAACTGCGTGCCGCCAATTCCACCAAGGCTTGAGATGGTGAAACTGCCACCTGACATATCCGCCGCGCTTAATTTGCCATCGCGCGCTTTCGCCGAGATTTCCATCAAATCGCGTGAAAGTTCGTAGACGCCTTTTTTATCGACGTCTTTCACCACCGGCACCATGAGGCCGTTGGGCGTATCCACCGCGATGCCGATGTTGTAATAATGCTTTTTAATGATTGACTGACCGTCCGGAGAAAGTGAGGCGTTAACGCTTGGAAAGTCTTGCAGCGCCTTGACCACAGCCTTCATCACAAACACCAGCGGCGTCAGTTTGATCCCTTGCTTTTCAGCGGCGGCTTTTTGATCTTTACGGAACTGATCCAACTCCGTGATGTCGCATTCGTCAAACTGGGTGACGTGTGGCACATTCAACCAACTGGCGTGCAGGAACTTGCCAGAGATCTTTTTAATGCGCCCAAGCTCTTCGGTGGTGGTTTCACCAAACTTGCTGAAATCAATGGTTGCGATCGGCGGAATGCCTGCGCCACCGGTTGCTTGTCCACTGGACTGTTGAGAAACAGCGCCCGACATAACTGCTTTAATAGCAGCTTCAATGTCCGATTGCTGAATGCGACCTTTAGGCCCTGTGCCGGTGACTTTATCAATGCCAACGCCAAGCTTACGTGCAAAAGCACGAACCGAAGGTGAGGCATGAGAAGTGGCGCCCATGGTTTGAGCGTTGACAGGTTTACAAGCCGCCGCTAGTGCCACCGGCGAACTGCTTGAGGTCATCGCGGTGACAGCAGGCTCGGTCGCTGCAATCGAAGCTGCCGCAATCGGTGCATCGGCTTGCACGCTTGGTGTGGCCGAAGCAGGAGCCGTTTTTGACGCAGGCTCTGCAGGCGTTGTTGCTGATTTTTCATCTTTTTCAGCTTCTGCGACAACGTCGCTTGAGGCTTCGATGTCAAAAACGTAGTCGCCCTCTTTGACTGAATCACCGACTGCTACGCTGATTTTGGTGATCTTACCTGCGAAAGGAGAAGGAATCTCCATCGTCGCTTTGTCGGACTCTAAAGTTAAAAGTGAATCATCAACGGCAATGACATCGCCGACTGAGACTAAGATTTCGATGACTTCGACTGTGTCAAAATCACCGACATCAGGAATATTAATTTGCTGTGTCGCCATAATATCTGTTTCCTAAAATTCTGTTAAAACGGTTGGTTGTAACGTTTTTAGTGTATTTAAGCGTTTTAAGCGCGAAAAAACTCATAAAAAACCACTCTAAGAAGAGTGGTTTTGCACTGTTTAAGCGTATACCGGATACAGTTTTTCGCTGTCAATGCCGTATTTTTCAATGGCTTGAGCAACCACGTCCGCTTTAATAGTGCCAGCGTCTGCCAAGGATTTAAGCGCGGTA